>JAITQT010000390.1 GCA_031288745.1 Deltaproteobacteria bacterium | reverse complement strand
GTCGCCCCTAAGCTCTATTTGGATCCGATCGCCTCCCGCAGCCCCGCCCACCAAAAAGGACTGCTCGGCCCTTAGCCTAATGGTTACCCCAGGCATGTTTTCTAACTTTGGCCTTAAAGTATCTAAAATCTCGTAAACCGAACGCTTCCTATCTTTAACCGCTTTAAGCTTAACCATCAACTCGGCCGTGTGGCTACCCTTAGCGCTTCTTCCCCCAGAGCCTCCTATGTCAGAGGCCAGAGCTATAACCTCAGGGACTTCTTGGCTAACGATATCTTCGATTAGGCGCATGGTTTCGGCAGTCTTTTCCACCTTAGTGCCAGAGGCCATGGTTAAATTAATCCTTATGCCACTCTCATCGGTGCGAGGCATAAACTCAGTGCCCACTTTGGGAATTAACAAACACGAAAGAAATAAGAGGGCCAAGGAAAGAATGATGACGGTGATAGGGCGAGCCAAAGCTCTCTTTAACCAACTCTGGTAAAGGTTCTCGAAGGCTTTAAAGTACTTTCGGCCATATCGAGGCTGACCAAAGACGACTTTGACGCCACAAGCCTCTTCGTCTCCTTTGGATCTTAAGAGCTTACTAGCGAGCATGGGCACCAAGGTAAGAGAGACCATTAAGGAAGAGGCTAAGGCGAAGGCGATGGTTAGAGAAAAAGGTCTAAACATGACCCCAGCTAGGCCGTCTAAAAAGACCATGGGCAAAAAGACCGAAAGGGTGGTTAGGGTTGAAGCTATAATAGCCCCTCCGACCTCGTCGGTTCCTAAAGAAGCCGCCTGGTCGGCCATATAGCCTGAAGAACGAAGCCTAAAGATATTATCTAAAACCACGATGGCGTTATCGACCAGCATCCCCACCCCAAGGGCCAGGGCCCCTAAGGTAATGACGTTTAGGGTTAGGTTACAAAAGTACATAACCATAAAGGTGGCGATAATAGAAATGGGGATAGAGAGCCCTAAGACCAAAGTGGAGGGGATGTGCTGGAGGAATATCAAGATGACCGCCAGGGCCAAAAACCCTCCAACAATGACGCTGCTAGTGACCGTAGAAATAGAAATGTTAATATAAGTTGAGCTATCAAACAAAGGATAGACGTTAACGCTAGGCATGGTGCGGTTGATTTCATCTATAGCGGCCTTGGCGTTTTTAGAAGAAGCTACAGTGTTGGCCCCGCTTTGCTTATTTACTCCCATAAATAAACCCTCTAAGCGGTTCACTCTAGTTATGCGAGTAACTTTAGCCCAGCCGTCGCGGATGTAGGCCACATCCTTAAGCCTTACAGGAGTGCCTCCTTGATTGCGGGCTACCACTATGGACCCTAAATCATCTAAGCTCTGAAACTCTCCCTTAGTTCTAACGGCTACCGAGAGCCGGCCTCTATCTATCTCCCCTCCAGCCTCGTTTAGGTTCTCGTTTCTAACTAAATTAACTACAGCGGAAAGATCGATTCCTAAGGCCTTAACCTTAGCTTGATCTAGCTCGACTCTAATTTCCCTCTCCAGCCCTCCCCAGGCCGAGGCCGAGGCGATACCGGAGCTGCGCTCGATGCGGTTACTAACCTCGTCGTCTACAAATATCTTAAGATCGACCGGGTGAAGCTTTGAAGAGACTCCCAAAAACATGATGGGTCTAGAAGCCGTGTCAAATTTGCGGATGACGGGCCGATCGATATCTTCAGGTAGGCGCCGAATAACTCTATCAATGCGGTCGCGAATATCGTTGGTGGCCTCGTCTAGATTTATCTCCCAGTTAAATTCGAGAAAAATAGAACTCGAGCCCTCCATAGAGACCGAACTTATATTTTTAACTCCCGGCACCGCCACCAAGGCCCGCTCCAAGGGTTTAGTTATTTGCTCTTCCACTTCCGAAGGCCCGGCGTTTTCATAGGTCGTAGCCACGGTGATAATGGGCATGGTCAGCTCCGGCATTAAATCTACCGGGAGCCGGCCGAGAGAAAAAAGACCGAGCACCAAAACTATCAAGACGACCATGGTGGTAAAAACTGGCCGCTTAACCGAAGCTGAGGCTAAAGACACCTTTAACCTCTCTTTTCCGCCGCCGAGCTGCCGCTAGGATTAGCTCCTTGAGTTGGAACTGGAGTTAACGTAGCCTCGCCAGCAGCCTTAAAACTTTGACCATCTTTTAGTAAATGTTGACCTAAGACCACCACCGGGCCGTCGATTTGGGTAAGACCTACTAGTTCCACCCTACCGTCTTCAACTAGGCCAAGTTCCACCGGCACTTGCCGAACCCTCCCGGTTTTAACGTCAGCTACGAAAATAACGTAACCATCCTGATTTCTAAAAGGTACATCTTCAGAAACGCTCCAGACATTGGGCCGTTGGTTAAAAACAAAGGTGACGTTAGAAAACATGCCCGGCTTTAATTTAAGATCAGGGTTTTTGACCTCAAGCTCAAGTCTAGCCTGTCTCGAATCGCTTGAAAGGATGGGGGCCACCCTTTTGACCACGGCCTGAAAGCTTTCGGCAGGAAAGGCCTCAGTGGTTAATAAGGCCGTCATGCCAACGCTAATCTTAGGGTAGTCTTTTTCTATGACGTCTACTTCCGCCAAAAGGGGATCGATGGAGACTATCTCGAAAAGCTGGGTGTTGGGAGAAACCAATTGTCCTACATCCACCAAACGCGAGCCGACGTAACGATAACCGCCAGAAGGGTCCTCAGGCCAAGAGGCCGCGACTTTGGTGTAAGAGAGCTTTAATTCCGCGTCAGCTAATTGGTTGACCGCTGACTCATGTTGATTAACAGCCACTTATAATCTAGCCGTGGCCTGTTTTAATTTATTTTCTATAGTCTCGAATTCACTCTGCGTCACGATACTCTTTTTATTAAGATTAGTGTGCCGGCGCATTTCGCTGTCGGCTAATTCTAAATTAGCCTTGGCCTCGGCCACCTGAGCCTCGGCCAATCTTTCATTCATAAGGGCCCGGTCACGGGCTAAGACGTACTCGCGATCGTCAATTACGGCCACGATCTGCCCACTAACTAAGCGATCGCCAATATCGACCAAAAGGGCTTTGATTTCCCCGGCGGCCTTAGAGGATAGAAAAAAACGATTAGGGGCCGATAGAGAGCCGTAATAACGCCCAAGTTCGCGCATAGAGCCGAAAGTGGCCGAGCCCAACTCAACGTAAACGATTTCCATATCCCCTGGTTTATCAAAATGCGCAGCCTGGCCTTCTTTGGTCACCAATCTAACCGCAGTCACAACGGCTAGGATAAATATAACCAAGGCCAATATTTTATAACGACTCAAAAAACCTCGAAAGGTTCCTTTGAGCCTACCAGACGGCTTTAGATCGGTCAAAAAAGTACCTCCTACGGCCGAAAAAACGCTAAAAGCGAAAGTAATTAAAGGGCCTTAAGCCCAAAAAAATAAAAATAGCGCTAAACAGCGCCAAAACGCTAAATAGCCAAAAAGATATGAGCAAAAACCAAGCCAGCCATAAAGCGAGCCATAACCATAAATACTATCTTAATAATTTAAAGGCCAGATGTCTATAGCCAGCCTCTAAAGAATTATAAGCGGTTAAAATTTTCCCAAACTATGAGCAAAAATTTCCCAAAGATCAAAGGGATTTAAGGAAAGAGAAAAAAGAGCGAGCGCGGTTTTAGAAAGAAAAATTTATTATGGCCGTCTATTACTATTATTATTGATCGAAGCGCAAAAACCTCTTAAAAATAAAATAGTCTAACAAATTGACTAGTAATAAGGACATATTACAAATTTAAGGACTGAATAAAGGGGACTTTTTGCGCTTCGATCATTATTAAACCGAAGTTAAGGGTGAGCTTAACCTATTAAGTGGGCAGAGGTTTAAAGAGGGATATTTGACTCAAGAGGTTAATATTTTACCCTAACTAAACACTTAATCTAAATCTTTTAAAGCTTATCAAAGCCTTTAGGCTTCAGTTTAAGGCTAAGTTGGTGGTGTTGGGAGTTTTTATTACCACTCTTGGAAAATATTGGCCAGCTTGCCCCAGAAAGGCTTATCTCCACTTTTTCAAGGCTAATTTTAAAAATATTAGACTTGTTATAAATAATTTATTAAATTTTAACAATACATTGGTTATATTTTACCAAAAATAAGATAAAGTATTTATAAATTATACCTATATTAGAATTAAAGAAATTCTATGTGACTTTAAGATTATTAGCTTGCTCAGCTAGTAAATTTAAGATCCTAGCCGCTGCGCAGGCCGCGCCGTAGCCGTTATCAATATTTTCCACCGCTACCCCAGGAGCACAACTAACCAGCATACTATGCAGTGCGCTCTCTCCACCTCGGGCCACCCCGTAGCCCACCGAAGTGGGTACCGCTATAATGGGCCGCGGGGTTAGCCCCCCTAGAACGGAAGCCAAGGCAGCGTCAAAGCCGGCGACGACCACGACCGCCTGGTGGCGGTTAATTTCTTCCAAACAGCTAGAAAGACGCCAAAGCCCGGCTACCCCGTAATCTTCAAAGAGAGTATAATTAAAACCAAGATACTCCAAAGTCCTAGCCGCCTCTCTAGCCACCGGGGCGTCGGCCGTACCAGCGCTAACTACGGCGCAGGCCCCCTCATAAGCTGACTTAGGGCACTTATCCCCCCAGGCGGTTTTAGAAATAGAATCATAGTCGAAGGCTGATTGAAGGACAGAATCTAGGGAGAAAAAAAAGGAAGGGTCGAGGCGAGTAAAAAATACCGGGCGACCTTGACCGCGCCCAAAGCGCTCAAGGAGATCTATTAGGATAGGGGCGGGCTTACCCTGGCAAAAGACGGCCTCAGGGAGGCCTATGCGCGAGCGACGAGCGTGGTCGAAAAGGACCCCGGGCGAAAGGCTAGAATCCGTCATCACAAACCGCTAAAAGGGGCAAATAAAACTTAGAAGCCTAATTATTTAATCTCAATAAATATATTACGAATGTAAAAAGAGCAAAAAAACTAATTAAGACCTTAAACTCGCCAAATTGGAACTAAAAAAGATTTAGTTTAAGTCTAGGCCGGGCTAAAGATTGACGAACAAAAAACTCAAATCAAGCCTCGTAAACTTAGGCCTAACTGTCCATACCGGGGTAAAGGGGAAAGTTGATGGTAAAATCTTCGACCTTTTGAGCGATCTTTTTTAGCTTACTTTCGTCATCGTGATGATCGAGGGCGTCGATAATAAAACGGCTAACTTGATCTATATCGCTCTCCTTAAACCCCCTGGTGGTTAAAGCGGCCGTGCCCAGCCTTAAACCGCTTGGGGCCTTAAAACTTTCCTTCTCAAAAGGGACCATATTTTTATTAGCCGTAATCCCGGCTAGATCCAAGGCCGTCTGAGCCTGTTGGCCGTTAAGGCCCGAGCCCCTTAAATCGACTAAGATTAAATGAGTGTCAGTGCCCCCGCTAACTAGCCTATAGCCTACGGAAGAAAGGCGAGCGGCCAACCTTTGGGCGTTTTTAACGGTTTGATGTTGATAGTCAATAAAGTCGGGCTGCAAGGCCTCTCCCATAGCCGCGCATTTGGCGGCCACGATATGCATTAGCGGCCCCCCTTGAAGGCCGGGGAAAACTTGCTCGTCAATGGCCTTAGCCTGAGATAATCGGCAGAGGATTAGTCCTCCTCTAGGGCCCCTAAGGGTCTTATGGGTGGTGGAGGTGACAATCTCAGCGTAAGGGACGGGGGACGGGTGAATTCCAGCGGCCACTAAGCCCGCAAAATGGGCCATATCAACGATTAAAACTGCCCCGCAGAGGTCGGCGGCCTCTCTAAATTTTTGAAAATCAATAATCCTAGGGTAACTAGAGGCCCCGGCCACGATAACCTTAGGCTTTATAGTCGTAGCTAGTTCTATGAGCCTATCATAATCTATCAGCTCAGTCTCCTTACTAACCCCGTAAGAGTGGCAGCTAAAGAGCCTTCCGGAAAAGCTAACCGCCGCCCCGTGGGTTAGATGCCCACCGTGAGACAAATCCATACCCAAAATAGAGTCGCCCGGTTTTAGGACCGCAAAATAGGCGGCCATGTTGGCCGAAGAACCGCTATGGGGCTGAACGTTTACGTACTCGCAGCCAAAGATTTTCTTAACCCTTTGATGGGTCAAAACCTCTAGTTCGTCAGCGTATTCGCAGCCTCCGTAATAGCGACGTTCAGGGTAGCCCTCGGCGTATTTGTTGGTGAAAACGCTGGCCCCAGCGGCTAAGACAGCTTCGGAAGCAAAGTTCTCCGAAGCAATCATCTCTAGCTTCCGGCGCTGACGCTCCAATTCCCGGTGCAAGATTTGGCTTAAACGCTGATCAAGCTCCAAACCTTTTAAAGTAACCATAGCCTAAATTCCCTAGGGAAAAAAGAAGGATTAATTCAACATTTTCACTCTGTTAAGGTGCCGTCCGCCCTCAAAATCGGAGGCTAAAAACTCATCTAATATAGAAAGGGCTAGGCCCGGGCCCACTATCCTTTGCCCCAAAGTTAAGACATTGGCGTCGTTATGGGCCCTGCTCATCCTAGCCATAAATTCAGAAAGACAATTAACCGCCCTAACGCCCTTAAAGCGGTTAGCAGCCATAGCCATGCCCACCCCAGTGCCGCAAACTAAGACCCCAAATTTAGCGGCCCCACTCGTGATGAGCTTAGAGAGTTCAAAGGCTATTTTAGGGTAATCGGCGCTAACTATCTCGTCGCCCACCCCCAAATCTATAGTCTCGTAGCCTTGATCATTAAGACGCTGGAAACAAATTTTTCTGATTTCCCGGCCGGCGTGGTCAGACCCTATAGCCACAACCGGCTTATTGGCCATAGACATAAAAAACCCAATCTATTAGTTTATAAACTCAAAGTCAAAGGCCTTATTTGTCTTTACCACCCGGCCTAGCCCTGGAAAAGGCAGATGAGTCCCGGCCACGACCACGTTTTTTTGGTCAGATAATTTTTCCATAATAGAATTTCTGGTCTGGGCCGCTTTAATAGGATCGATATCGTAGGTAAGGCTTACTGCTGGATTAGCAAACTGTACGTACTTAACATGAACTATATCGCCCCAAACTAATAATGACTCCCCACCGCTTTCAAATAAATAGCCGCCGTGACCTGGAGTATGACCGTAGAGGGGGGTGAAAGAAACGAAGCTTTCAATAGTCTCGCCTTCGTTAAATTTAATATACTTTCCCGCCTCTTTATAAGGGGCTAGGGCCTTTTCCGCCCTTTTTCTACGCTCAAAAGGAGCCTCAGCAGATAGCCAATACTCGTCTTCTAACTTACTGGCGTAGACCTTAGCGTTTTTAAAAGCAGCCTGACCTAATTGATCGATTAGACCTCCGATATGGTCGCCATGAAAGTGAGTGAGAAAGACGTATTTAATATCCTCTCTCTTTACTCCAGCCGCTTCCAAAGCTGCGCTTAAGCCGCTTTGAGGCCCGTTTCCAGTATCTATTAGAACGAGATTATCTTTAATTTTAACCAAAAAAACATTAACAAAGCCGGGAAAGCTTTTATCATCGGGGTTTAAGCCGCTAGCCTTAGCCGCAGCGGCCGCCCCAGGGCTATCTAGGCCAATTAATAAATCAAAGCCCATCCGACTAGTGGCGTCACTTAAGGCTATAACTTCAAGATCGCCAACTCTAGTTTTAAAATAGGGTGGATTGGCTTGGGCCGAGGCCGAGCTAAGGGGCCAGAGCAGAGCTAAGGCCAAAAAAATAAATAAAAGTTTCATTAAGATCACTATAATCCCCATAAAAGATTAAAAAGCGATGTTTTCCCTCTAAAAAAACTTTTTTAGGCTAATTTTAAGACTCAAGATCAACCTGCCCCATAATCAAGGCCCCGTTGGTCCCCCCAAAGCCAAAGGAGTTGCTCATGGCCGCTTTAAGATGGCATTTTTTGGCCTTATGGGCCGCAAAGTCAAGATCAAGCCCTTCGTCGGGGTTATCTAAATTAATAGTGGGCGGTATAATATTATCACGCAAGGCTAAGGCCAAAAAAGCGGCCTCCACCCCGCCGGCCGCTCCCAACAGGTGCCCGGTCATGCTCTTAGTTGAGCTTACAATTAATTGATAGGCTAAATCACCAAAGACCTCTTTAATGGCCTTAGTCTCCATATTATCGTTTAAACCAGTAGAAGTGCCATGGGCGTTTATATAGCCTATATCTTTAGCTTCTAGCCCTCTAGAAGAAGCGTCGAGTAGAGCAGCCTTCATGGCTAAAATAGCCCCCAAGCCGTCCTCTGGCGGAGCGGTGATATGATGGGCGTCGCAACTAGCGCCAAAGCCTAAGACCTCAGCGTAGATTTTAGTCCCCCTACTCTTAGCCCTCTCCATTTCCTCTAATATTAAAATGCCAGAGCCCTCGCCAACCACAAAACCGTCTCGGTCGCGATCAAAGGGCCTAGAGGCCCTTTGAGGGTCGTCGTTTCTAGTCGATAAGGCCTTCATAGAGTTAAAGCCAGCTATAGCCAAAGGGGTTATAACCGCTTCGCAACCCCCCGTGACCATGACCTCATAGTCATAGTCGCGAACTAGCTCATAAGCTAGACCTACCGCATGGGTCCCCGCGGCGCAGGCGGTGGCCGATAAATAATTAGGGCCCCTAAGGCCCAGCTCTATGGCCACTTGCCCGGCGGCCATGTTGCCAATGAGCATGGGGATAAAAAAGGGACTAACCCTATCGGGCCGACCTGACAAAATCAGGGCATGATTTTGCTCCATGGTCTTTAAGCCGCCTAGGCCGCAGCCTAAAGAGCAGCCGGCCTTAAAGCCATCTTCTTGGCTAAGTTTAAGGTCAGCATCGCTTAAGGCTAGTTTTGAAGCCGCTACGGCCAGCTGGATAAAAAGCTCTAGGCGCTTGGCGCTTTTGCGATCCATAAAGTCTTCGGCCATAAAGCCTTTGACTTCAGCGGCAATGGTGGTCTTAAGGCCTTGAGGGTTAAATCTGGTAATGGGGGCTGCGCCACTTTGACCGGCTAGGGCCGCTTGCCAAGTGGCCTCTGTCCCCAAAGCCAATGGGGTTATTAACCCTAGGCCGGTTACAACTACACGCCTCGGTTGAGCGTTTCTCACTCTCTAAGCTCTTTTATTCCGGTTAAGAGGCTTGGTAGTTTTCCACAAACTTAACCGCGTCTCGGACCGTCTTAATATTTTGAGCGGCCTCGTCGTCAATTTTAATATCAAAGGCGTTTTCCATGGCCATGACCAACTCGACCACGTCGAGCGAGTCTGCCCCCAGATCGTCTTGGAAAGAGGCTTCGGGCACCACCTCGGCAGGGTCGATGGCTAGTTGTTCAACCACAACGTCGGTGACGCGCTTTAAGATATCTTCGTTCATCATATCTCCTAAACAATATAAAGGCCTTATAGGCGTTATTTTAAAAAAAATTTAAAGACTTTTAATAAGACTTAATTACATATACATTCCACCGTTAACGTGGATAGTTTGACCAGTGATATAAGAAGCCGCTGGGGAAACCAAAAAAGCCACCGCTTCTGCCACGTCGCTACCTTGACCGATTACCCCCATAGGCACTTTAGCTAGTAAAGCCTCTCTAACCTTTTCATCCATAGCCCTGGTCATGTCGGTATCAATAAAGCCAGGGGCCACGGCGTTAACCGTAACGGAGCGTGAGGCCAGTTCTAAGGCCATGGTTTTAGTTAAGGCCACCACGCCCGCTTTGGAAGCTGAGTAATTGACCTGGCCGGGGTTACCAGTAAAGGCCACGATGGAGGTTAGATTAACTATCCTCCCCGACCTTTGCTTCATCATAACCTTGGCCGCACTCTTAGACCAATTAAAGACGGCCACTAAATTAACGTCAATCACTCGCCTAAAATTATCCTCGGTCATCCTGACGGCTAAAGAATCTTTGTTGAGCCCAGCGTTATTCACCAAAACGTCTAAGCGAGCGTGGCGAGAGATAATCTCACTTACGGCCTTAGAGGTTTGCTCTTCGCTCTCTCCGCTCCAGCGCCAAGCCTCAAAAGAGGCATTTAGCCTTGACAACTCGCCGCTGGCCGACATAAGATGGGAGGATTGGGGGTTTTGATAGGTAATTATTAGGGTCGTCGAGGGACTAGATAGACGTCTGGCCACTGCTAAACCAATACCGCGACTGGCCCCGGTCACCATAACCACTGGGGAAGAATTAGTCATTTTCGTCTTTCTTTAAGAATAATTAAAAACAATTACTTAATTAATCTTAAATAGGGCCATTAGCCGCTAGAGCCCATGGCTGAAGCTTTAGGTTAGTAACCATAAAAGAATTGATAAAGGTTAAAAAAAACAAAAGCTAATCTCAATTAGCTTCCCTTAGGGGTCGTAGTAGGCGCTTTTATCTCAATAATGGATCGACGCCGATATACCCCGCAAGTGGGGCAAACATTATGGGGTAAGGTGGCGGCCCCGCAATTGGCACATTTGACTACTGTAGGCGTTATGGCGTGATAATGGGAACGCCGCTGACGACCTTTCATCTTAGAAAGTCTTCTTTTGGGTACTGTCATAGATAAAAACTTCAGACTAAAATAGCCGAAGTATCCTCCTTTCGAAAAAAAACGTTTATAAAGTTAGTAACCGTTAACCAAGTCTTTTTTTACCCACGTTGCGGCTGGTAGCGACTTTTGAGTTGTAATTAAGTTTTAGAATACCCTTAAGATTTTAACATTAGTTCTTTTGAGGTTTCTACTTAGCTCTCTGCTCCAACCATATTTTTTAACTTGGATTAATGTTAAAATTAATAAGCTCCTAGAAGGGGCTACATTGTTGTGATAGGTGTCGTCCCTTTCAAGTAGGCTTGGCCCCGCAACACTCTCTCTTGTGAACAGGCCCTAAACGTTCACATTGGTGAATGGACGCTAAAGTTAATAGTCCTAAATTAAACTTATTTTAACATCCAAAATTAACTTAAAAGGCCAAACTAAACCAATAGCTTAGGCTAAACCCTTTAGAAACGATTAATGCCTCGTGGTCTTCGCCTCCGAACAATCGCACGGGGCTTCATTTAGGTTAGCACCGCAGCGAGGGCACAAGCCAGCACAATCGGGGCGGCACAGGGACTTAACCGGATAGGCAAGCCAGAAAAACTCGCCTAATAAGGGGATAAGGTCAAATTGATTATTAACCACGGCTATCTGCCCATCCAAGAACTCTGAGTTAAGACGATTATTAGGGCTAGTAACCAAATCAATGGATTCATTAAAACTATCGGCCACTTTACCTAGAAAAGGGGACAGACACCTTGAGCATAAAAACTCAACTTTAACAGCAAAGGCCCCTTTCACTAAAAGCCTACGGCCAGTTAGCTCTAATTCTATTCTACCACGGACAGAAGTAGCCGGTTTAACTAGCTGTTCGAGGCCCGTCCCTCTATCTATGGAGAGGTCGGCTGCTTTAAGCTTTTCCAAAAAAAACTGAGGCGCGATAGCGAATTCGCACTGAATCCCAGCCTCCGGCCAAGACTCTAGGCCGAACACGAGATTATCTCTAACCGAATCCATAGAAATCGCTCCAAGAAAATGGACTTTAAGTCGCGAAAAAAAAGAAAAAGGCGACCAAGTCGCTATTGGATAGAAAATCAGCGAGTATTGTCAAAGGTTAGGCTGCCTATATTAGGCTACACTCTATCTATTACCGCTCCTTTGCGTTCTACGCTGGCGCTCATTTCCAGCGGCCCGGCTTTTTTGGGGAGAGCTAGCGTCAGAAGTAGCGGCTATGGCCTCCTTATCTGGAGCGATAACTTCACTAGTAGCCTCAGGATTCTGACCTGAACTCTGTGAGCTAGTTTCCAAAGCCGAATTAGGAGTAGAACTTACACTGGCCCCATCGGAAATAGATGAAGGCGTTAGGTTATGATCGCTGTGGCTAGCCGCCGGGTCATTTAAACTCGTATCTGATGGATTGGAAGAGGCTGAATTACTAGGTACGCTTTTATCAGGTGAACTCGTAGGAGTACTAGGAGCCGCCTGGACAGGGTTAGGGCCAGTTTGAGCGTCTTGGGGGCTAGGTAATGCGGCCTCGTTGGATTTAGGCCCATCAGCCGTTGGGCTGGTCGCAGCATTATTATTAGCATCATTAGTTGGATTAGGTGAAATGGCCTGTTCTAGAATATTTTCTAGAGAAATGGTCTCTGGATTTAAGCTCAGATTTTGGACCTCTTCCTCGCTAACCTTTTTCCCTTCGAGAGAATCAACTGCCTTTTCTTCTTTGACCGTCTCGTCCGCAGTCACCACCGAACCGGAGGTGGTTAGACCGTGAGCAAAAATAGATAGTATTAGCGAAGTGGTCATAAAAATTAAGGCCGCCACGCTAGTCACCCGGCTAATAATAGTCGCCGGCCCCCGTGAGCCGAAAACCGAACTCGATGAACCGCCGAAGGCAGCCCCGAGCCCCGAACCCTTGCCGGTTTGCAACAAAACGCTGACCATAAGTATTACGGCCACCATGACGTGTATGGAGGTAATCGCGGCTGACATTTGAGCCATTTCTTCCTAAAAAAGGACCACTTTAAGCTAAAGGGGGTAAAAAACTAAAGGGGAAAAAAAACAAGACCCGAAATTAAGAACTTAAAAAAAACTATATATTTAAAGTTAGATAGGTAAATAATTAACAATCTTAGCAAAAGACTGAGGGGACAAAGAGGCCCCGCCCACTAGCACCCCGTCAATATCGGGCTGCGACATTAAAGAGGCGACATTATCGGGCTTAACTGAGCCACCATAAAGAATGCGAACTTGAACTGCCGCCTCAGAGCCCACCATATCGGTCAATCTAGCCCTCAAATAACTATGGGCCTCTTGGGCTTGCTGATCGGTTGCCGTGCGGCCAGTGCCAATAGCCCAAACAGGCTCGTAGGCCAAGACTATTTTAGGCGCGTCCGCAGCTGTAAGGCCCTCGAGCGAGGTCTTTATCTGCCTTGATAAGACCTCAAAGGCCAACCCGCTCTCGCGCTCAGCCAGGTTTTCTCCTAAGCAAACAATAGGTAAGAGCCCGTAATATAAGGCGATTGCCAATTTTCTAGAAACGATTTGATCGGTATCGCCAAAATATTGGCGCCTCTCACTATGGCCAATAAGAACCATAGAAGCCCCGCAGGTTTTAATCATGGAGCAAGAGATTTCTCCCGTAAAGGCCCCTTCATTATCCCAATGGCAATTTTGGGCCCCGACTATAAGCTGGCTATCTTTGGCTAATTCGGCTACCAAACTAAGCGAGGTAAAGGGCACAGCCAAGGCCATTTGCCGCTCGCGCACCTGGCTAACTAAGGGTAAAAATTCAAGGACAAACTCTTTAGCTTCGTCGAGTTCTTTAAACATCTTCCAATTGCCAGCTAGAAAAGACCTTCGGCGCATAAACTACCTCACTTAGAAACTAACCAACTTTGGCGGGCCTCGATGGGTTATGGTCGCCTTTACAGCTGTTTTAAGAAAATTTGACTAAAATTAAATAGGCCCCTCTGGGCTAGGCTCTTAAATTAAAGAGGGAAAAACAGAGGAACAAGTAAGAGAGAAAAAACGGAAAAATTTAGTTAATATTAGCGTCTATAAAGAAATCCAAGCCCAGTAAGCCTTGGAAGCCTATATAAGGCCGGATAAATGAAATTTAAATTATAACTAGTTAATGTCGAAAAAACAAGATATTTTAAGGCTTCAAGGGCCCTTTGGCAAAATTTTTCCAGCTGTGCATTCTGTGACCTAGGCTAGCAAGACAGTTAAGCCAACTTAGTCGTCTGTTAATCTCTAACCAAACTGGCTAGCTCGCTAACTAAAATAAGGAGACTTGATGCTTTCTACAGTTTTAACTATGTCTGGTTAATAATATTATTGTGCTTAATAATAGAGTGTAAATTAATAATCTCAAACCCAATTAAACCATTGATAAATTCAAATTAGCTTGCTATTGTATAAATTATTGTCCGTTTAAGAGCAACTGGCGAACTTAAAAGCTGGAGCGAAAGTAAAACCGTTCCTTTCAAGCTGATTCCTCCCCGAGCTGAGACGGTGGCTCCTCAACTGGCTAAGGCAGCCTAGGTCACAGAATGCACAGCCTGAAATTTTTTTACTTTATAATTGATCGTAGCGCAAAAACCCCTCAGCCTCTAAGACGGCAGAATTTATTTTTTAATCCTTTAGGTATGCTATATCCCATAATTATTTTCTTATAGCTTATATTTTGCTCTTGAC
>JAITQT010000377.1 GCA_031288745.1 Deltaproteobacteria bacterium | reverse complement strand
AATATTTTCGGTCGTCACCTCATTCTTTTGAACAGGCCGATACAGGGTGAAATTATAACTGCCAGCAGACGGCCATAACTTTGTCAAAAAAATTATTTCGTTGTACTGATATTTTAGGGAAAGTGACCTTCTAAAAAGCTACAGCTGCGAAAAATGATATCAATAGCAACTGAACCCTAATTGAGTACGGAGCTAAGGGATATTTATAAACCATCAAAAGAATCGCTTATAAAAAACTCCTTGGCTCAAAGGCTGGGAAATAATTTTTTAACTAATTCCTCAATGGATTTTAAAACTTTTGTTCAAGCACCTAACGTAAGTTTTAGTTTTATTCTCAATTTTTTTGACCAGCTAAATCGCTAACCCTAAGCCACGATAAGACTGAGGGTAAACATTGGTTTGCCTTTCAAGCTTTCTTGAGATAAAAACTTAACTTAAACATCGCCTTAAGCCTTAGGCGCATCCACAGCCGCCCGACTAAGACTCCATCCTTCCAACCATTTACCCCTTTCTCAAATTAAGGCCCTCATGATTAAGCCTAGATACCAACCGTTTTAGTAGCATTTCTCTCTTCAATCTACAAAATCAGTACCTACCCCGGGGCTAGCTGCGACTCCCCGATGTAGCCTAATAATTTAGGGTAAATTTTTTTCATCCTCCAGGCCTCTAAGCAATAGAAAAAGACTACTTTATTTTAAAATTATTAACGGATATTATTAACGCCCAGAGCCAAAGATATACTTAAAACCTTAAGCCCCATCGTGGATAAATCATAAGCCATAAAAACAACAGTTTTTCAGATTAATCCAGGGCAAAAGCCTCAAAAACTTATAGCTGGGACGTTTTGTGACAACCAGCCCGGTCTAAGTTTTAGAATGGCTAACATTAAAGATTAGACTTATTGCCAAATCCTACTTTTGCGGTTGATTTTTGAGCAGAATAAATCGATCTAGGTCTTTAATTGCCCAGTTGAAAAAAAAATTTGGCCGTAATTTGCCAAATCGAGTAAAATGTAATAAGCTTGTCATATTCAGGAGACAAAATAACTCTCCCGAAAAGTTAAAATTAATATACTTGAACGCGCTATATCGCCCCATAGGGTGGCTAATTTAGTCAAAAAAAATAAACAAATCTAGCCATTTTCTACTTTAAATAAGGGTTGCCCCATAATAAACACCGCTTAAAAATCTAGTAACCGTTCACCAAGTCTTTTTTCCCCACGTTGAGGCTGGTAGCGGCTTTCGAGTTGTAAATAAATTTTACTATTGCACCTTAAAATCTTAACAATAGCTCCTTTGAGGTTTCTACTTAGTTCGCGGTTCCAACCATATATGTTTTAACTTGGATAAATGTTTAAATCACTTAGCTCCTATATGGGGCTACATTGTTGCGGTACGTGTCTTCCCTTTCAATAGGCTGGCACCGCAACGTTCTCTTTTGTGAACGGGCCCTTAAACGTTCACATTTGTGAACGGACACAAATTCCAATAGGCTATTGTCTTTTAGTGACTAATAAACCAAGACAAATTCACGAATACGTGCCCGGCAAACAGGCGACTTTAGCCCACATGATCGCCCATCCCAGCCCAGAATTATGCCGTCAAATCGGAGTAGACGAGAGTGGAGCCATAGGCCTAATGACTATTACTCCCGGGGAAGGGGCCATCATAGCCGCCGACGCGGCCGATAAAACCGGAGATATTAAGCTTGAATTTGTCGATCGCTTTACTGGCTGCTTAGTTTTTACCGGCGACGTCTCCTCTGTCGATAGTGCCTTACGTGGGGCGGTTAAAGCCTTAACTGAGATCTTAGGCTTTGATCCGGCCCCAATTACAAAGTCTTAATTGAACTCGCTCCGCTCAGGCCCTTTAATGACCGCAGGTCCGGTAGCCTGCGGTAAAAGCACCCTACTTGCTGCCTTAGGTCTTGGCCCGGACCAAGTGCGCAAAACGGAGGCCTTAACATACAACGGGACCCTCTCTATTGATACTCCTGGGGAAATGCTCTCTATCCCGAGGTTTTATAACGCTCTTATTTTAAATTCTTACCGGGCTAGTCTAGTTATGATGGTCATGGACGGCGGTTTTCCTATTTGGTTACCCTCAAGGCTTTGCTTAGCTCTTAAGGCCCCGACCGTGGGAGTGGTTAGTAAAATTGATCTAGCCACCCCTCAAACGCGAGATAAGGCCAAAAACTCCTTAAAGACCGCCGGGGTCGAGGCCATCTTTGAAGTTAGCGCCCTGACTGGCCAAGGGCTTAAGGAGCTAAAAGAGTATTTAAAATCGCGCTTAGGGCCTTAAGACCTCTAATATAATCCTTTGGACCTCTTAAATTTTAGATGATAGTTAATAGATCAAAATCTAAGTGCAAAATTTTTAAGGCTTTTTAGATTATCCTCAAGGTCTATTATTTTTTTCTCCAAAAAAATTCATATAGATGAATTTCATCTAAACCAATTTCCAGCCCCTAATTGAGCCAATAGGCCAAAAAGAGAACCGAAACCTTAAGGCCTACCACACTTTTAGGGTGAGAGAAATAAGCCAAGTTTTAGGGCCCAAGTTTGGT
>JAITQT010000281.1 GCA_031288745.1 Deltaproteobacteria bacterium | reverse complement strand
TCTTAAAAGCTGGACTGAAAATAAATCCATCCCTTTCAAGCTGATTCCTTACCCAGCTAAAGATGCGGCTCCTCCCCTGGCTGAGGCAGCCTAGGTTTCCAATTGCACAGTTGGAAATTGTTTTAGGCTAGCTCCAAGATGGCCCACTGGCTGCCTTTCTATTGGCCCGATATCCTAACCAAAAAAAAATAAGAGGCGATCATGGTTTTTGATAATTCTATACCAGAGTGGAATTTGGATAGTTTTTATTGTCCAGATAGCGAAAATTTAAAGCTGGACTTGGCCGCTTTAGAAGATAAGCGCCTGGCCTTCGAGAGCAAAAGAAGTCTAGTAAGCGAGGGCCGAAAGCCTTCGAAGGAACAATTTTTAGACTTGATAAAAGAGCTTGAAGATTTAAGTCGCCTAAGTCAACTTCTTTGTTGCTACGCCTCTCTCTATTTTGCCTCTGACACCTCCAATCCTAAGGCCCAGAGTTTTTCAGAGGCCATGGACGAAAAAATGGCCGTATTGGATAACTCGGTTATTTTTTTCGAGTTATGGTGGAAAGAGTTAGATCAAGAATCGGCCGATGAGCTTATAAAGGCTGCCCCTCTATACGATTATTGGCTTAAGAGAACCAGAGCCTTTAAGATACACACCTTAACTGAAGCTGAAGAAAAGATTATCAATCTTAAAAACGCTACCGGGTCCTCGGCTTTAATAAACCTCTACGACACCATAACCAACGGCTACCGTTTTAAATCGGCATTCCTCTCCGACCAAAGCGAAAGGGAAATGACTAGAGAGGAACTAATTTCTTACGTTCGCTCTAGCGACCCCGCTCATAGGCAAGGGGCCTACCAAGAGTTTTATCGGGTTTACGCCCAAGGGGGCCCTCTGTTGGGGCGGATCTATCAGACCTTAGTTAGGGACTGGAACGTAGAAAAGGTGGTTTTACGTAGCTATCAATCGGCTAGAGGCGTTAGAGATAAAACTAACGATTTAAGACCCGAAACGGTCGAAAGTCTTTTAAGAGTTTGCAAAGAGAAAGGCCCTTCGGTTTTTGGGCGCTATTTTAAGGCTAAAGCTAAGGCCTTAGGTCTTAAAGCCTTGAGGCGCTACGATCTTTACGCCCCGCTTAATGGCCAGGCCGAGACCTGGAGTTTTAAGGAGGCTATGGCGGAGGTGGAGTCGGCCTTTGACCAATTTGATTTAGAATTTGGTCAGTTGGCCAAAAGAGTGTTAAATGAAGGTCGCCTTGGGGCTCAACCTAGGCCAGGTAAGGCTGGCGGAGCCTTTTGCGCCTCCTCTGTCCCCAATCAAACTCCCTGGGTCTTAACCAATTATTGCGGCTACCGCCACGACGTTTTTACCTTAGCTCACGAACTTGGTCACGCTGTCCATAGCCTAATGGCTAAAGATTTAAATCTCTTTCATTTTCACAGTGCTCTACCTTTGGCTGAAACGGCCTCAACTTTTGGGGAAATGCTTTTAGCCAAAAGGTTTTTGGACCGCGGCCTTACGGGGCGGGCTAGAGACGATCTTATCTTTCACCTCCTTGACGACGCCTATGCTACCGTGGGCCGCCAAGCTTTCTTTTCCCTCTTTGAAACTAAAGCTCACCAGATGACTGTGAGCGGGGCGACTTGGGAAGATCTTAACCAAGCTTACTATCAAAATTTACAAACCCAGTTCGGAGATAGCCTTGTCCTCTCGGAGGATTTTTGCTGGGAATGGGTGAGTATCCCTCATTTTTTTCATACCCCCTTTTACGTTTACGCTTATAGTTTCGGTCAATTGTTGGTTTATAGTCTCTGGCGGCTTTACGAGCGCGAGGGCCCTGATTTCTACCCTCGCTTTAAGGCCGTCTTAGCTCGAGGGGGCTCTCAAGGGCCAGAGGCCATTGTTAAAGAGGCGGGCCTAGGGCCTTTAGACGATGATTTTTGGCTCTCTGGTTTTGAATATATTGAACAAATGTTAAATTTAATTGAAAGATAGTATATTAAAGATTAATATTGATTTTATCAAGTAATATTTTAAAATATCTTAAATTTTAGTCCTAAAATAAAAGAGAGCCTTAGCTTAATTTTTTTAGGGCCTGGCCATAAAGATTTAGATTAAAAGAGAAAATAATAGGGCGACTAGGGGAAAAAATCGTAGTTTTTCTAATTAGTTAGGGCCCGATCGTTTAGGAAAAAAGCTTCGATGGCTAAGACTTCTCACTTTAATTTAACTGCCATATGGTTTGATAGCGGTCGGCTCTAAAAAATTAAATTGACAAAAAAGTAGACAATCAAATTTTAGGATCGTATTATAGAACTACGGTTAGTTTTTTTTTATCATAAATAGTCTTTAGCTCTATTCCTCAAAGTCTAAAAGAACGAATCGCGTCTGTCGCCTCTCTTTGAGGCCCGCTTTGGGTAAGGTCTTTTTTGACTTTAATGACTTTATTTATTGTCTCTAGCACTTTTTTTATAAAGCGCGGTCGTCCATTCTTTGCCTAAGCTTTTAAGGCGTTTAGAAGGTGATATGGCGAAGAGCTTGGCCATGGCTTGTTGGAAAACCTAGCGAGATAATGGTCTAGTTTAGGGCCTTTGATTTGGCTGAGCCTTGATTTTTTCGCTTCTTTAGTCTAAAAAGATTTGGCAACGCAGTTTTTCGTCTGCTTTGATTTTGGTGGCCTAATTTAAGACCTTAAGGACAAAGGCTATTTTTTGGTAGTGGCCACATTTATGCGGCCGCTCAATTTAGCCTTCAATCGGGGTTGGCTCATATTAGCTTTTTTCCTTTTTAGGGGCCGCCATACCTATAATTTCCCCCCTTTGAGCGGGGGGCCTCCGGCGAGTATGCGATGGAAGATGGCCAGCTTAAGAAAATAAGCACTAAATTAACTATCGATCGGTTAAGTAAGAATTTCTTCTTTGCCGGCGTCGGTATTTGGCAACTTGAGGTTCGCTCCGAGGATTTGGAGGGATCGGTCGTGACGGTTAACGACAGCTTTCTTCTTTTATTAGGTGATGAGACCTTGGGGGCCTCGATGCCGCTAAAGGAATTTATTAGCCTTTTCGTTCACCCCGAAGAGACCAAAAATTTTGTGCTGGGTCTCGACGAGTTGGTGAGCGGAAGAGACGTAAGCGGAGAGTTTGAGCAGCGGCTCTTTAGCCACGCCCGTCGCGAGTATCGTTGGATGAACCTTACAGCCGAGGTGATCGAAAGAAACCCAGACGATGGTGGCGTCCTCTTGGCTGGTTTGGTTGTGGATGTCCACAATAACCGTTTGGCCCGCTTGGCCCTGACCGACGCCTTAACGGCCAAACAAGAAGCCTTTCAGGCCTTAGATCAGGGGCAGAAAAGATTGGCTATGGTTATGGAGGCGGCTAACGTCGGGGTGGTCGATCTTGACTTAATTACCGGGCAAGTCGAATATAGCCCAAAGTGCGTCCAGCTATTAGGTCGGGAAATAGGCGAGTTGGGGAATAATCTTGAGGCTAAAGAGGCTTTAATCGTCGTTCAAGATAGAGGTAAGACGGCCGACGCCCTTAAAGAGCACTGCCTAGGCCTTACGCCTTTTTACGAAACAGTAGTTAGGATGCGACACTCCAACGGTTCTTTGGTTTGGATATTAGAGCGCGGGCAGGTGACCGAGTGGGACGTTAATGGGCGGCCCAAGCGGCTCTTGGCCGTCATGCTTAACGTTACTAGGCAAAAGGAAATCGAGCAGGTCTTAGCCGAGCGCAACGATCAGATGCAGCTCTTTTTTAAAGCTGCGTCTTTTGGGGCTTGGGACTACAATATTATTGGTAACCACATAGAGTATAACGAAATTTTTTATCAGATGCTCGGCTATCACCCAGGGGAGCTTTTGGGGACCATCGAGGAATGGCGGAGTTTAATTCATCCCGACGATTACTCTGCCGTTAATGAGGCGATGGAGCGGGCGTCTTCCAATGCGGAGGGCTTTTTCTCTTTAGAGCTAAGGCTAAAGCGTAAAAACGAGGATTGGCTTTGGACCTACAATGTAGCCCGGATCATGAGTCGCGACGAGCGCGGTAAGCCTTTACGTATGATCGGGGGGAACTTTGATTTTACCGAACGCAAGAGGATGGAGCGGGAATTTTTGGAAATGGCCGAGCAGGAGCGGGAGGCTCGTCTAGCTAGAGGCTTGGCCGAAGAAAGCGCTCGGGCCAAGAGCGAATTTTTGGCCAACATGAGCCATGAGATTCGAACGCCCATGAACGCTATTCAGGGCCTGACTCACTTGATCCTTCAAAGTGAATTAAACGAGCAACAGTTTGATTACCTCCAGCGCATCAGCGCGGCCACCAAAGCCTTGTTAAGGATTATTAACGATATCCTCGATTTTTCTAAAATAGAAGCCGGTAAGCTGGAATTCGAGATAGCTGATTTTAATCTAAAAAACCTAGTCCAGTCTTCGATTTCTCTCCATGTGCCTCAAGCCGAGGCTAAAAACGTGCCTTTAATCTTAGAACTAGCTCCCAACGTGCCTCATAATTTAAAAGGCGATCAGGTAAGGTTAGGGCAAATCGTCAATAACCTATTGAGCAACGCCATTAAGTTCACCGAAAAAGGCTCAGTGGTCTTAACTGTGACTTTACTGGAAAAAGACGAAAAGCAAGTTAAATTATTTTTCTCCGTTAAAGATAGCGGCATCGGCATGACGCCTGAGCAGCGTCAAAATCTCTTTACCGCCTTTTCTCAGGCCGATAGTTCCATAACCCGTCGCTACGGAGGTACTGGCTTGGGGCTAACCATATCTAAGCGTTTGTGTCAGATGATGGGTGGGGATATTTGGTGCGAGAGCGAGCAGGGTCAGGGTAGCGTCTTTAATTTTACCGCGGTCGTGGGCTTAGGGGATCAGAGGTTAGAAACTTTAGAAGATGTTGAGGGCTCGGAAATCGCCTTTAATAATTTAAAAGCCTTAGTCATCGACGATAACCTGACCGCTTTAGAGATAATAAAAGAGACGTTAACTAGGTCTGGCTTAGAGACCGAGGCTTTCGATTCGGGCTTATTGGCCTTAAATCATCTTAAAAATAGACCTGGGTATTACGATTTACTCTTAGTCGATTGGAAGATGCCCGGCCTCGACGGATTGGAGACTATTCGCAGGATTAATAAGAATTTGGTCCTTAAAAATACCTCGGTCATAGTCATGGTAACGGCCTACGACCGAGACGACGTGTTGTTGTCGGCTAAAGAACTAGGTG
>JAITQT010000254.1 GCA_031288745.1 Deltaproteobacteria bacterium | reverse complement strand
GTTCTTAACATTAGTTCTTTTAACGTTTCTACTTAGCTCTCTGCTCCAACCATATATTTTAACTTTGATTAATGTTAAAATTTCTAAGCTCCTATAGGGGGCTACATTGCTGCGGTATGGGTCGTCCCTTTCAATAGACTTGACACTGCAGCGTTCTCTCTTGTGAACGGGCCCTTAAACGTTCACATTTGTGAACTTACACTCATTATGAGCCCCAATAGACTTATCTTTGCTCATAAACCACGGCGAATCATCAAATCCCGCACCTTAGGCTTAATGACCTTAGCCGCAGCTTCGGCTTCTTTTTTCGTATCAAAGGGCCCCTTGGCAATGGTCCACATACCGCTTTTAAGGAGAGGATAGGCGTCGGTGTCCATAAGTTCTAGCTCTAGCCCTTTGCGCTTATGCCGAGCTAGCGCTTGCTCGGCCTCCTCGCGGGCCTTTTTGGGTATTGATTCGACTATGACAAGCCAGGCTTGGGCCGGAGGAAGGCTCTGAGTGGCAATAGAGGGCGCTGACTTTGGCTCCTCAACTATTGGCGGGGAGACTTCGGCTGTAGTTCTATTAGCCAGCACCGCTACTTGGGCGGCAGCGGCCTGCGCGGCCGCTTGGGCCGTAGCTTGGTCTGGTTTAGAGGGTGCCGCAGCTATTTGACCGGCATCAGGAGTGCTTTTAGCTTGCTCCGGGGCTTGGTAGCCCTTAGGCAATGGGTCGGTGCCCACTTTAAAGACGAAAAGCACGGCCGCAAAGATTATGGCCAGCCAACTAGCCAAGGCCAAAGGAGGCACTGCAGCGGGGACATAATTAATTCTTTTATATTTTAGCCGCTGCTGGGTGTTTTTATGGAAAATTCCATATAAAAATCGGCCTGGGGCTAAAAAAAGGTCTTTAAACATAACCTCACCTTTTAGGCTGGTCTTAGGGTCTTTAACCCTAGCCCGGGCGGTCCGCTCCAAAAGCGGACAAGGCTCAAAAGTCGCGGCGAATCAATGAATTTTGATCATTATACCTACGAACCAAATGATTTTCCATTTTACACCGTCATTTTTTTCCGCTTCACTCTCAATTGTGACTAGCTTATTGGTGCTGCGTTAAGATGTTAGCGTGGCACCTTTTTCGCTCGAAAGGGAAGAACCGCCTTATATACGCCTACGCTTAACGACTCTGTTGACTTTCGCCAACCGTATCGGCAACGACTATTGCCGTAGAGTTTTTGCGCCACTTTTTTTGGGCTTTCCTAAAACCAGCCTCCAATAACAACTTTATCTGGTTGTTGATAGTTAACGGAGTGTCAAAATGATAAAGAACTCCGTTTGGAAGCCCCTGCGCGACACGAAGCCTCGAGCTTTCCTCAAACCAGTGGTCTTGCTCAATGGGAGTATCAACCATATAATCACACTCAATATACTTACCACCAGGTTTTAGCGCTTTTAAAACGTTAACGTACAAACCTCTTTTATCCTCAGAAGTTAAATGATGCATCGTTTCAAATGAAACGGCTACGTCGAATTTAGCTTGGCCAAAGTCGTATCCAAGGTAATTGGCCCAAATAAGCTCAATATCCTTGTCAATAAACTTTTCCCTTAGCTTATCAAGCATCGCCTTGGTTATATCAATTCCCGTAACACTAACGCTCGGCAACCGGGCGAATATCTTTTCCAGTTCTAAGCCAGTTCCACAGCCCAAATCTAGAAGCGTTCTGACACTAAGCGGAACGAGACGCGCCAGCTCTTCATAGGCTTCCGGCAGTTCCTCAACCGACTCCATCATATGCTCTTCGTAGCCGTCTAGGCGAGCCGAAAAAAACTAGTCCATTGGCTCGAGTTTTTCCTCAAATTGGTCAGAGTCCATTTTTTCAATCTCAAACCATTAGTTTAATTTTTAGCTATTAATAGATATCGTTGTTAAATTATTTCTATAGTAAAATAAAAAAGTTGATTAATAAAATATTTAACATGAATTTTTTAAATTAGAAGTTATATAATTAATAAACAAAATAACAAATTAAAATAAAAAAACAGCATTAGATAACGACAACAACAATATATCTTTTTAATGTATTACCTTATCAAAGCAAGATCTCCAATCATCCTACCTCGCAAAAGATTAAATCCTTAATTATACATTAGAACCTCTCCTATTTAAATTTTAGCTGATGGCAAAATTAAAATCAACAATTTTTTATAGGTCAACCCACTTTTTCCTTTAGGCCGGAGGGCGGCCTACATTGGAAAGATTACTATTCCCTCATAACCTAGTTTTTTCTAATAATATCTACTACCTAGAGTTCATAAAAATTAAACCTCAGTCTAAATAATTGGAAAAAAAATTAAAACCGTGCCATTGGGCCTCGCAAAGCCCGGTAGCCGTTTTAGACAGGCTGAAATTAAAAAAGGGACTTATC
The DNA here is from genome assembly GCA_031288745.1 of Deltaproteobacteria bacterium. Taxonomy (GTDB): domain Bacteria; phylum Desulfobacterota; class Desulfarculia; order Adiutricales; family Adiutricaceae; genus JAITQT01. The sequence goes on along the minus strand of JAITQT010000254.1, from coordinate 3,175 downwards.
ATCCTACTGTTCAAGTTAATTTTTGACCTGAATAAAGCCGCCTAGGTCTCCAATTGCACAGCTGGTAAACAATTCAAAAATAGCTATAAAATTTTCCTTATATCTCTCTTGTCCTTATACTGGCGCTCGAAATGATTTGCCGTTTCAACTTTTACCTCAAAGGCAAATAGCACACTCAATAATCTCTACACTTATAAAAATATCGCCTTATAATCCTGCCTAAGCCATCCCTATTATACCATTAATTTATAAAGTTATTAAAAATTTTTTTTTCGCAGCCTCAGTACACTTTCAGTACCTTTTTTTCTTAGCCAGCATTTGCGGGGGAATTAAAATGACGGGACCTTTTTTAGATGCGTTTGTAATCTATGCGCTGGCTAAATCAGGTCAATTTATCGTAACCTTTATTGGGTACTTACCCTACGCTACGGTGTGCGTGAAGAAGACATCTGCGATTGTCGAGCTGCTTGAGGAATTAGCTTCAAAAAATGGAGACCGTTCGGAGCTGCAAGAGATGAGAGAAGAACTCTTATCCAAAGCTGACACTATAAGGGATATAGCCGATACATATTTTTCACCGGAGGAAGATGGTAAATTCACTTTAGTTCCTCCAATAAAGATGAAAAAAAAGATGATGCTGGAGACCTTAGCTAAGGAGGAGTTTGGTCTAGACGCTGACGAAGTGGATGCCCATTTAGAAAAAACTGTGATTGAATCTAAGTTAGTCATTAAAGCTTTCGATGCCGAAGCGGGAGTTTGGGTGATTAACGCTCCTATCAGAGCCGAGGAATTATGCCATCTATACAGCAGTGTGCTTATCCTCATTGCCAAACAGGTATTGATCTCGGACCCTGAACTGGTTGTGCTTAGCTAAGGATTCAGACCAAGCGAAGCTGACTATTAATTAAAACCATGAAAAGCAAGCTAGCTTAGTCATGCGGGCTTGTCTAGACCTTATGGAGGATTAAATTATGGGCACTAATATGGAGATGACCCTGGATCCTGGTACTTGTTATCAGGTTCAAACCCGCCTCGGTAAACCTGGGCTGCACTACACGCGGACTTTACGCGAGCTGATTTTGTGGCTGTTTATGGCCCATTTCCGGGCCATATGTTCCAAATGATGAGTTCCGAAATCATAGAAGGGCTTATTATTTTGGCCCACGAGCCAACCCGAGGGTTATTGAGCTTAGGAATAACTCTGGCTGCTTTAAAGCTGCGCTCCGTCACACTTTGCGGAACTGTTTAATGCATCTTGAGGAGGAATTATGAAAATTCTATTTGCGGCGGGTGTTTATCTCTGTAATAACCAAGGAGGTCTCGACCGGGAAGAGGTCCGACCAGACCCAATAGTTGGGCCAGTAAAATTCGTGTACTACAGTGGTGAAGAAACCGTGATTTATCTATGAGGTGTTCGACAATGATGACCGCGTAAGTAGGAGGAACTTTCTAAAGGACAACCTGAACTATGTATAAGCAGAGGCCAAACTGGGGTTAGGTTTGAGATTCTCAACAGTCCGTTTCCGTTAGATGCGTTCCCCATGGAGTATTTTGAAGCCGTATCAGAGCTTAGTAATGTGGATGTGATTACCAAGCTAGGGGGCATTGAGTCTGGGGTTAATCTTGACACTCTGAAAGCTGCGCTCCGTCAAACCTTGCAGGACTGTTTAAAGCTGCTTGATGGCTAATCTAAAACACACAGGAGGATTGAATCATGAGCGTCCGAATTGAGTCGGGTGTCTATTTTCGTAATAACCAGGAGGTTCTAGACTGGAAAGAGTCGCCTCTAAAATCGTTAACTGGGCCAGTAAACCTTGTGTATGATGCCAACGACACACTAGTGCTTAAGTATGAGGTAGACCGTGTAGAAACAGCAGAGAGCTTAAGCTTTCCCCGGAGGTGGTCTCATGACTGTCTCCGAAATGGCCCGGCGGATTAGAAAGCCTGAGTTTAGTACAGCTACATACTACGCCAGGAAGGATGGGAACGATAATAATTCCAGGCTTAGTCCTGATGCGTTTTTGACTCTACAAAAACTACAAGATCAGCTGGCGTATGTTGCCCCTCATATACACGCCATTATCTTAAAAGCTGGCAAAGTAATTTGGGATACTCCAGTAGTTTTGAAGACTCATTGCCTTGGATTATTTTATTAGGAGGCTCTGGACCAAACACAATACTTGACGCAACCGCTTTAGATTATGGGCTAAGAATTCTAGGCCGTCCTGGACATACGCTAGTAGCTTGCCAGTAAAGTGCAGGAATAGCGGTAATGATTCTGGGGAATCCATAACAGTTTTACATGATTTTATAAAAATAACAGGAGTGGGAGAGGTTTGTTCCTGTTTAGCCCGCGCTCATGCCGCAGAGCGGATTGCGTTGGATAGCCGCTGCAGTTTAATGCTTGCTAATAAATCCGTCTATGGATTTACGATGACTATAAAGGATGTATCTACTCGGCCGCCTGGTTTCGAACTATTTTTGATAGCCCTGTGTTTCGTCGCGCTTTAGTTGCAAGCGCTTGCAGTTAAACCATTTCTTACAAGCCCGGAGTGACTGTTTCCAGAGCTGCGACAGGTATGAATTTTTATGCGTTGCTTTACAGCGTGATTAATACCCAAGGCCTAGGCCCGAATTTCTTCCTGGGGGCCAGTCTTGGAGTAGTAGATTATGAATCGGCCTTAGTGTAAGCGTGATTCTATAACTACTTCAGAGATGATGCAACGTATAAGAGAGCCTTTGTTTGGAGACACGAGATATTATTTACGTAAAAGAAGTAATAATAAAGACGATGGGTTATCCGTGGGTTCCACTTGGGAGACCTTAGGTTTTGCCCTAGCGAAATTTAAGAAACTAGCCCCGCGGGATCGGTACGCTGTTATTGATATCGGCGATGGCAATTGCGACGAGGACACAGGCAAGGGCTCAGTTATTTATATTAACTCCCCTCTGAATGCTTGGTTAATAATCGAGGGTTCTAGACCAAACACTATTATCAATGGGTCCTCTCTAACCAAGGGAGATTTCGTGGAATGCGCGCCTGGAGTAGTAACCCTTACCCTGATTTCCCGGTCATTTATCCTACTACAAGGAGCCCTTATGCCAATAATCTGGACTTACACAAAAAACAAAGCCACTTATGCTGAAGTCCGCACTTCCGAACGTAAAGGCAAAG
>JAITQT010000242.1 GCA_031288745.1 Deltaproteobacteria bacterium | reverse complement strand
GATCCTTTTTTAGATAAATTTAAAGCCTTAAGTTTAAGATTAGAGCGCCCCGCCAGCCCAATTGGGGAGGTGGTTAGTCAGGCTCTTAAGCTATTAGCCCCAGAAAATCTATCTTCTTGCACTCGACCTATAATTTTTGTAGCGGGAAACTTTTATTTTGCGCCTAAGAGCGCCTTAAACTCTGATTTTAGCTCTTTTTCTGTAGAAAGCTGGCTATCCTCTCTCAAAGACCTTAATCTAGTCTTAGGGCCCCAGGCTCTTTCTCGGTCAGAAGAAATTTATGGCCTCGAGTTAGGGCCGAGCGCCGATTACCCACCTATCTTTATTTTACGCGGCCGAGATGGCCAAATTGTCCATAGATTGGCCCTGTGGCCCAAGGCTATCTTTAACGATAGCTCGGAGTCCTTAGGCCCAATAGAGTGGCAAATAATTGATTGGGAGGCCGATAAGGAGGGGCACCCCTTTAAATTAGAGATCGAGGCCATCTTTGCTCTTGAGAGCGGCGAAGCTTTACGGGTTAGATACAAAATAGAGCTACTTTTTTCTTCGGCTCAAGATAACGTTTCTTCTAAAAGAGCTAAAATCGATAGCGGCGAGCTTAAGGGGGCGCGGTTATATCTGTTTGAAAACGAAAGAGGGGCGAACAATCTTAGCTATCTTAGAGCCATCGATCTAGCTTTAGTCGAAGGTTTTTTAGTGACCACTAGCCTTTTAGAAAGTAATTCTAACCAGCTCGCGGCCATAGGCTATGAAATATCAGGCTCTAATCGAGACGGGCCCTATTTTGATTTAACTTTGGGGGCTTTTTCTAAACAAGAGTTCTTAACCCCTGAGGGCCGCGTTTTAGTGGGCTCAGATCTTAGCGCTCACTCTAGAGCGCACTCTTTGGGGCCTTCTAGTTTCTTAAATACGGGCCAGGGCCTCTTGGCTTTGGTCGCTCAATCTAATTTAGGTAGAAGACTAGGTCAGTTACCTTTAGGCCGGAAGAGAGAATATTTTTCTCTCCTTCATCTTAATGACCTCTACCAGAGGCTCTCGCCTTTAACTAGATTTTCGGGGGGCGAGGCCTTTTTTAGCTCTATTCCTGCCCCTAATTTTAGCTACGCTGGTGGAGCTTTAGCTATTGGCTCGGTCTGGTGGCCGGCCCTTGGAAAGAGCGCCGATGGTTTTTGGCTTGATGGCGAAAGCCAAGCCTCTTTAGGGGTCGGTTGGGCTGGAACTGTTTACGCCTTATGGCTTGATAACTCGGCCAAATTAATTGGCCTTGAAGGGCCAAAAGGTCTTTTTTCGCGTTTCTTAACTTTTCTAACCCCTCGCCCTTCCTATCCTGCTCAAGGTGCCTTCTGGGACGCTGGGCGCTGGCTGGCCGAGCTTGACCCGCAAGGGGATAGGCTTTTATCGGGGAGCCGAAAATGGGAGGTGGCGGCCACTAGAAATCAAGGTCAAAGGCTGATTTGGTCTACCGAGCCTAATAGTGACTCTCTTCTGCTCTTTAACGGCTCAGAAGAATCGATTAAGTCTTTTGAACCACATTTATTAAATATCAAATCATGGGAGAGTTTTAGCGATATTTGGCAAAATAATAGTGAACGGTTGGCTATGACTTTAAGGTTAGTCGATTGGATTGTGGGAGCTCAAAGGCCAAATCTTCGTAATAGGATGTTTAAAAGCCCTTGGGAGTCTAATCGCAACTTAATTTGGAGGCTTGGCGACACCATTAACTCTAAGCCAGTTTTGGTCGGGGCCCCTTCTTGCGGCTACGAGGCCATCTATTCTAGCTCCTCCTATGCCGACTTTAAGGTCCAATACTCCAAACGTAGGCGTATGGTTTATTTTGGGGCTAACGACGGGATGCTGCATGCAGTAAACGCGGGCTTTTTAAAAGATCCCTCTTTAGGCCCCTTAGGTTTTGATAAAGAAGGCCCCAACAATGAAACTCCCCACGAGCTGGGGGCCGAAATGTGGGCCTATATCCCGGCCTCGGTTCTACCTAAGCTTCAATGGCTAGCTGAGCCAGGCTACCAGCATTCCTTTTACATTGATTTAAAACCCCTTATAACTGACGTAAAAATTAACGGCCAGTGGCGTACCGTGCTCATCGGTGGGCTAGGGCTAGGCGGGCGGCTTATAGAAAGCCCAAGCGGTGGTGAACCGGTCTTTTCTGAGATCTTTTGCCTTGATATAACTGACCCAGAAAAGCCGCCTAAATTTATGTGGCGATACCAGTCCTTTGCTCTTGGCCTCACCGTGGGCCTCCCAGCCGCAGTGGTTAGCGGCGGGCGCTGGCGTATTATCGTGCCGAGCGGACCTATTACCGATAGGGTTGATAAAGATGGTCAGCTTATTTATGGCCTAAATTCCCCTTACGAGGGCCTAAGCGAAAGGCCGGCTAGGGTTATAGTGCTAGACGCTGAAACTGGAAAGAGAGTGGATAAGGAGGGTCAACTAACCGTGCCCGCTACCGAGGGCCATAGTTTTTTTGGCTCAGCGGTGGTACCCATGGCCCATGGAGTGGTAGGGGGGGCTGAGGAGTGGAATAACCATGTGGTTTACTTTGGCCTTAGCCAAAGTTTCGATCCCGTTACTGGGCTCGAGGGTGGGGGTGTCTATAGACTTAGGATGGTTGATCCAACTACTTTTGAGCCCCTTTCGCCAGATAAGTGGGCCTTAGAGCGTTTTGTCTCTCTAAAGCGACCTATCTCCGGGGCCGTTAACCTTACCCGCGACGGGCTTGGTAATATATGGGTCCTTTTTGGGGCGGGCCGGTTGTTTTCCCAAAGGGATCTTAACCCTTGCTTGAATAGTGAGAGCGTTCAGTGCCAAGAAAATCACGAAAACTATTTCTACGGCCTAAAAGAGCCAAGAGATCCTCAAAGTGGCTTGATAACCTTTGAAGATTTGAGTGAGAAGCTCGAAGAGGTTATTGATGTTTCGGATATTACCGTTTTGTCCGACGGCTCTCTAAAAAACGCGGAGCGATCAAGTTATGGAGAGTTAAGTAGAGAGCTTTTAGAGAAAAATAGTTTAGGCTGGCGAAGAAAGCTCAATTTGGCCCGGTTTATTGATAGTAAAGGCGCAGGGAGGGAAATCTTTTATGGTCAGCCTAGATTAACCGCCTTTGGCCGAGGCGGGTCTCTTTTGATTTTTTCTTCATTTGAACCTAGGGTAAACCCTCAATCTTGCACTTCCCTCGGCCTTAGTTACCTCTATGTCCTAGACGCTTTTACTGGGCTGCCTAACCCTGATCTTAACTTAAACGCTCTAAATTTTGCGCCTCTTAGCCTCGAAGGTAGTTATAAAGAGCTTAGCGGAGAAGTGGCCTATGAACTCTTAGCCGGTTTAGCTAAGCCCATCTCTTACGACCTTGCGCCCTCGCCCTCGTTAGTTAAAAGCGCGAGCGGCTTAGTAATTTTATATTTAAGCGCGGCAGGCTTAACGGCGCTAAATGTTACCTCAGAATTTATACCAGTTAACTCCATAATATCTTGGCGGGAGGTGGTTGATATGGGTTTTAAGATATCAGACAATGTTATGAGCCTAGGAGTAGATACGGCGAATGATTAAGGGCAGAGGGCCGGGGGTGAATTCTGAGCCCTTCCAGTTGATAATCATTAAGGTGAATTATATTTATATTTTTATAAATTATTTCGATTATACTGAATTAAGAGTTTGGCGGTTAAGATTATTCATGTTTTATGGATTAAGCTAACCAGGAGCGAAAAGGCCCAGGCCTAAATATAAGACCTTAGTTTGAAAGATATATTAAATTAATATAGGAGAATATTTTGCGTTTAATTAATGATTTATTAGTTTATAGCCTAGTTTTTTCCTTTTTGGCTTTATCCTTCGGCCCTATGGCTATGGCCGATTATGAGGGCTTTCCCTCAGTTGATTCCTGGTTGGTCCCTTGGGAGAGCGATGTGACTTGTTTGACCATGCAGGGGCCAAGTAACAGATTCTCGCCGAATATCCACTACGTTAATGATGACGATAATTACGCCATTGATTTTTCGGGATGTTCCAAGCATGATTCATCGAGTGGGGCAACTACTTCGTTATCTTCGTTCTCAAAAGATGGACATACAGGTGAAATGCAACTCCCCAAACTTTACTCCCCTACCAACGGGTATGTTGAAAAATGGTGCGATAAGTACGGGCAAAGAGATACTTGTCGAGACCCTAATAACAGTTGTCATGTAAGCGACGATGAGCAAGCTTGCTCTTCGGGTGGATACGGTAATCACCTTAAAATTAAAACTTCCAGCGGGCGGTTTTTGGTCATGGCTCATTTTTACAATCTTGACCCTGGCTTGGTTAGTAGGCTAAAGGCGGGTAATAGGTTTATTCGGGCTGGCGCTTTTTTGGGGTATATGGGAAACTCTGGCTATGTCGAATCAAAGAATGGCGGTACCGGTCTCCACCTCCATTTCGAAGTGGACATCAACGCTAATACATTAGAGGTCTTCCGAACTAAGAATAAGGAGAAAAATAATGAAAAAATTTGGGGAAGCGTCACGAGTTGCGAGGATATTGTCGCTAGAAGTAAGGCCAGCAACCAGAGGCCGGCTAGTGGCCTAAGCTGTTTAAATAAGATGGGTACACCATTTGTCTATATGAAAGAAGGCTCTTTTACTTTTGGAGCCACTAAGGACGTTAAAACGCTCTCCTCTCTCGATGTAGTGGCGAGTAGAATTTACATTGATAAGCCTTTTTTAATAGGCAAGTTCGAGGCTACTCTATGGGATTGGTTGGCTGCGGTAGGGAACATTTTTATGCCTGAAACTCCTATAGAGGCGTTTGTTCCAATGTACGAGTCAGATGATCGGAAAGAGTACTCTGAACTTTCTGAGGAGGAACAAAATGCGTACCGAGAAAATCATAATAAATTTTATAATAGTTTAAAATTTCCTTTGGTAAATATTACTTTTCGAGAAGTTGGGTTTTTAATAAGTAGAATAAATGCCAACTATGATTATCAGGATTTATTTGCCCTACCCACCGAAAAGCAATGGGAATATGCCTGTAAAGAAGAAAGGTCCCCGGAAACTATATATTCGAAGGACAATATTGGTAGGCTTAAGCTCTTAGAATGGACCCCTCTAAACTCTGATGGGCACTATCATGAGGTCGGAGTCCTCACGGCCAATGTCTGGGGTTTGCATGATATGCTTGGTAACGTTATGGAATGGACCCAGCTTGAAGGAACTACTTATCTAATGAAGTCACCTGTGAAGATTGATAATCTTACTATAGCGCGGCCTTTGTCGGGCCAAAGTTCTAAAAGTGGCTCAAGTGAGGTTATGGATAGAGCGCAAATGGAGATTCTCAAAGGCCGTTCGTTCTTTGTTCCGGTTACGCTAGGTACGCAAGATTATTTATCTACCTTTCGTTGCTCGTATAGAAGTAAAGGAGTTTCTTCGATGCGGCTTCCCACCATAGGATTTAGGCTGGTTATGAATCCATACTAACCATATCCGTTTAGGGCCAAAGCGTCAAAATTTTAGGGTCTCAGAGCTATACAAGATAAATTGCTGGTTAATACGCTTCTAAATTCACGTTTATAATAGCTGCGTCCTGGTATTTGTTTTGAGCCACAAATGGAACAAACAATTTTTTTTATTTATTTAACAATCCCCTTGAGTTTTGAGTTTCCGCGCAATATTGTCTGCGATGTTTAGTTAGTCAGCAGCCTAGTTGATGCTCGGCTCTTAGATGGGTTGACTAAACGCAAAGTCGGTTGGCGCCAACCCATTAAGGCAGAAGACTAAATTTTTGGTGGTTTAGGTTTTGTCTGCCATTTCAAGGGACATTTGGTTGATGTCCCAGTATTTACTCATTTTATTGAGACGAATTTTTGACTTTTCTGATTTATTTTTTTTGCTTAAATTTTTTTCTGCTGTTTATTTTTACTTATTTAATTAAGGAAAAATGTTTTTTACTGTAAACCTTCGCTTTACATTTTTATTGGGGCTTTTCGGAACTTTTTTGGTATTTTTAAAATTTACGTCCAGAGATCCATCAAGACCCTAAAATTAAAGATACCGTCTTTTTCAATAACGGCAAAGCAAGAGGTAAACAGTTGGCTAAGTTGGTTAAACGCCTTGCTAGCCGAGGTCACCGATTGTACAGCTTAAATTATTTATTTAGTTGAAAAAAAAGGTAGCTGATTATAGTCCCGCTCTCCACCGAGTAGCGACCGACTCCGGCCGGAACTACGATCGCTTGTCCAGGATGTAGGCGGATGGCTTCATTGGCTCCAGATGTAACCACCCTCCCGCGTCCTTTTACCGGGCAAATGAGGGCTAAGGCCCCGTCGCCCCGTGAGGAGAAAAAATTAGTATTAACCAAGGTTACTTTATAGAGAGGTCCTTGGTATAAAATTCTATCGCGACCTTCGCAGATGGTTTTAAGAGTCGGTGGCTCGAGGTATTCGATAGTTAGATCCTTCGGGGGAGGCGAGAAGTCGAAGACGTCGGGCTGGCGTTCCCAGTCATAGAGGGTTTGAACCATAGCGCCAGACTCTAAGGCTTTTAAAACGGTCATATTGGGTCCCTGGCAGCGTGGCAAACCACCCGGCATGACCAAACGGTCGCCAGGCTCAGGGGAAATCTTTAGGAGCCTCTCCGGCCATGGGGCTAATGAGTCGCTAGCCCCGGCAGCTAGCCAAGATTCGGGACTGGACTCTAATACGTACCAAAATTCTTCCCCGCTGATAACCCTAACCGGCCCAGGTTCGTCGCCCGTCCGTTCAAGTCTTAAGCTGATAGGCAAGACGTTTTTTTGTCCGTTTTTGGGCGTGCTTAAGCCCTTTCCCCAGCGCCCTTGAAAGTAGCTTAATGTTTGGCCGGTGTCGGGGCCGGAACAGACTTTTGTGATAATGCCAAAATCTTCGCAGGCCATCCAGATCTCTCCCCATTTGCGACTCTCGGCCTTTGCTGGCCAATTGAAGGAGGCGTGGGCCTTGGACCCCCAGGGTCGTTCAGCCACCACCGGCTCTAAAGCTAGAGAGGTGACTTGGGCTTTAAAAACTTTATTCATCTTATCCTCGACAAAATCGCGGGTCCCGGCCGCAGTTTTTTTTATAAAAAACGGGTCGCTTAACTCTTATTTTTATCTACCCCGGTTCGATCGTTTATAGCGGCCTACGGGCTAAAGGTGGGGCCTAGAAAAAGGAAGAAAAAGAGACTAATTTCCTTCGGGCCGGATATTCACCCAAAGTTTAGCCTATATTAAAGCCTTTAGGTCCGTTTGTCCACCTTATTTGGCCGCTTTTAGGATTTAGGTGGCTACAATATTTTAAGCTGCGCTAGGGTCCGCTTTACCGGTAATTTAATCTAATATTTAAGGCCTTTGTATAAAACATCTGATTTCTATTAGTTAGCTACACTACCTAAAGACTATGTCTAGGTTTAGGTAATGGTTTAAACTTAGGGCAAAAGCGCCAAAATTTTGAGTTAGTATAAATTAATCAGAATGAGGTGATAGTGGCTAAAAATTCATTTGTTTAACTAAAATCATAAATTTTCTTGTAATTTATTAAATTTAATTTTTAATTATATAAATAAATAAGTTATTCTATTTATAAGAGCAAAGTTTTTTATGTACTTAAAAATAAATATCAAACAATCGTAAAAACCGACAAATGCGTATTTATATCAAGTTTAAATAAATTAAGGTATAAAATTTTAATTTTACAGTTAAGAACATATATAATATT
>JAITQT010000215.1 GCA_031288745.1 Deltaproteobacteria bacterium | reverse complement strand
GGTTAAAATAGTGCGCGATAAGGTTTCGTTAATACTGTGGTTAATGGTTGGGGCGAACTCAGCCTTGCGGTTGCGCTGGGTGTTTTCTCGAATGCGATCAAAAACGATAATTGAGTCGTTTAGAGAGTAACCGATAATAGTTAAAATAGCGGCCACAAAGGATAGGGTAATTTCTTTATTTAAAATAGAAAAAAAGCCCGTGGTAATAATGACGTCGTGAATTAAGGCGACTATCCCACCTAAAGCGAAAGAAAATTTAAGTAAGTAACAGGTAATCAAAGTGACCACTAAGGCAATGATGATTAAGGTACCCACGCCAACGCCAAAGAGGGCCACCAAGTTAATGGCCCCTAGGAGGATGCCAACGAAGAGAGCCGACATGAACCATTTACGTTCAAATCGCCCTGAAATATAAATAATGATCAGTAAAATACTATAATAAATAGCGTATAAGGCTTTTTGACGTAAATCTTGCCCCACTTTGGGGCCGACCATTTCCTCGCGCCTGATCTCTACCTTATCAGCCCCAAATAAGCCGTTTAAGGCCTCAACGGCCCCTTTAGTTAGGCTTAGGCCTTCTTTAACCGTGCCGCCGCTAATGTTTAAGAGATACTCGCGACCGCCAGCCTCGCCGAACTCCTGAATACTAGAGACGTCTAGCCCAGAATTGGCCAAGCGCGCTCTTAAGCCTTCGGCCCCTGGATCTTCGGTCAATCTGATTTGGAGGAGCAAGCCTCCTTTAAAATCCACGCCCAAGTTAAGGCCTTGACGCCAAAACACGGAGAGGATGGAGATTAAGATCAAGGCCCCGGAGAAGGCGAAGGCATAATAACGGTGGCCGATGAAGTTAAAATTTACGCCCGGTTTTACTAATTCTAAGGACATAAGTTAAAATTATCCCTAAATAAAAAGGCTATATGCTTATTCTTTTAACTCTGATTTTGTATAATACTAAATCAAAGATCCATCTGGAAACGAAGATAGCCGTAAACATGGAAGAGAGAATACCTATAATCAAAGTGACCGCAAAGCCCCTGATGGGCCCGGAGCCAAACTGATAGAGGACCATAGCTGTTAAGACGGTGGTTAGGTTGGCATCAAAGATAGTCCAAAAAGCTCGAGCAAAGCCGCCGTTAACCGCGCCGTTGGGCCCTTTACCGGCCCTAATTTCCTCTCTAATCCTTTCAAAAATTAAGACGTTGGCGTCCACGGCCATGGCTAAGGTTAAGACTAGACCAAAGATGCCCGGAAGGGTTAAAGTGGCCCCGAAGCCGGCTAAGGCTCCTAAGATTATGGGAAAGTTTAGGGCTAGAGCGATATCAGCTATTAGCCCACTCCAGCGGTAATAGATAAGCATGAAAAGAAGGATAAGAGTTAAGCCGCTGACACCGGCCTTAAAGCCTTGGCCGATGGAGTCTTGACCTAAAGAGGGGCCCACGGTCCGCTCTTCAATAACCTTAACCGGGGCCGGGAGGGCCCCGGCCCTCAGGACCACCGCTAACACTCTCGCCTCTTCTAAAGTAAAAGAGCCCTCTATATAGGCTTCCCCATCGGGGATACGGGTATTAATGGAAGGGGCACTATAGACTTGGTTATCTAAAACAATAGCCAATTGCCTACCAATATAGCGTTGGGTAATCTCGTCAAACTCTCTAGCTCCACGGCTATCAAAGGTCATGGTCACCCTAGGCTCCCCTAGCTGGGGCCCGCGAACGGCCCTAGAGTCGATAAGGGAGTCTCCGGTCATGAGGGCTTGCTTACGTACCAATATGGGCAGTTGGCGCTCTTTGCCAGTAATAGGATCGACTCGCCTTTCGTAGAGCACCTCCGTCCCCGGAGGTGGGCCGTTGCGCAAGGCCTCTTGGGGCGATTTAGAGCCGTTATCGACTAGCTTAAACTCTAATATAGCTGTTTTGCCAATCATATCAATGGCCTGTTGCGGATCGCTTAGGCCTGGCAGCTGGATAACGATGCGGTCTTGACCTTGAGGACGGATATCGGGTTCAGCCACGCCAAACATATCCACTCGGTTGCGGATGGTCTCTAATGCCTGGCGGGTGGTTAAATCGCGAATCTCGTCTAAGCCGGAACTAGTAAAAGTAATAATGAGCTTTAGACCATCTAAGGACTTAATTTCAAGGTTAGGGAACTGTTTGGAGAGAGTATCTCTAAACTTTTCTAGGTCTTCTTGATTTACTAATTCTAAGGTAATATTGGGTGACTGCTCGTTAAAAAGTTTAAATTCCGTGATCTTAGCTTCCGTTAGCCTACGGCGCATCTCGTCGGTAGTCCGGCGGGCGTTATTGTTAACCGCAGCCTCAAGATCAATCTCCATAACCAAATAGATGCCGCCCTTAAGGTCTAGCCCTAGGTTGATAGTTTTTTTTGGTAAAATTCGAGCCCAAAAACCCGTAATTTGACCGTCAGTTGAAAGGTAGGTTAAAACGGTCGGGAGAATGTAGCTTAAGCTAAAAACCAGGACGAAAACTAAAATAAGGCCCCGCCAGAGGAGATTTTTTGCCATAGATGATATCTCGAAAAAAATAAGTAGAGAACAAACCGCTTAGGTCCGGCTCAGAGGCCGGGCGGTTATAGTTAACAATAAAATAGCCCCTAGGACGTAGCTCGTTCCCCGCTCTAAGCTCACCAAGCCCATCTAGGGCTCTCTAGGGTCGAGCGGCTAGGGTTTGAGGCTAAAAGAACTATTTTTGGGTTGAGGTCTCGATAGGAGCAGGGCTTTCCTCGCTTTTAAGCACCGCCACCACGGCCCCCTTAGCTAACTTAACCCTCACCTCCGGGGCTATGCGTACGGTTAGTTCTCTTTGGTCAACCCCAGTGACCACGCCCAAAAGGCCGCCGCTAGTTTGGATGCGGTCGCCTTTTTTTATATTATCAAGCATTAACTGGCGCTCTTTTTGTTGCTTTTTCTGGGGCCGAATGAGCAGAAAATAAAAAATCAAGATAAAGCCGCCCATAATGATGAACAGCTGCGCCCCGCCGCCTTGTTGGGTGCCACCCTCGCCTCCGGGGCTGGGGGCCATGGCCCATGCTTGGCTAGCGGTCAAAAAAAGATTGGTCAGCATCGTAAGTCTCCGTTGATATTCGGCGTCTTTGGGCCGCTAAGGTCGCGAGCGTCGTAGCCCTCTTGGGCACCCTGACATAGAAATTCAAAAAACTGTTTATAATAGCACGGAAATGTTCCCTCTATCAAGGACTTTCTAGCTCCTGATAAAAGGGAGAGGTAATAGCTTAGGTTATGTATAGTGGCTAGACGTAGGTAGAGCGGCTCGCGGTTTTGGTGTAAGTGGCGCAGATATGCTCTAGAAAAGCCGCGGCAGCAAAGGCATTGGCAGTTTTCATCCACCGGGTTAGGGTCTAGTTTGTGGCGAGAGTTTAGGATATTAAGGCGGCCAAAGCGGGTAAATAGTTGTCCGTTTCTGGCGTTGCGGGTGGGTAAGACGCAATCGAACAGATCGGCCCCTAGGCGAACCGCTTCGATTAGATCCCTTGGAGTTCCTAGCCCCATAAGATAGATGGGTTTTAAGGGATCGAGAGCTTGGCGGGCAATCTCTATAGCCTCTAACCTTACTTCAAACTCTTCTCCCAAGGCCAGCCCTCCGATAGCCTGGCCGGGGAAATCAATTGAGGCGATTTGCTCAGCTGAGCGCTGCCTTAGGTCAGGATAAAAGCCTCCTTGACAGATGCCAAAGAGGGCCCCTTGGCCGCTCCAGGCCTTTAGAGAGCGCTTGGCCCAATTAAAAGTTAGATTAAGGGCCCGCTCGACTTCTAACCTTGTGGCCGGATAAGTAGTGCACTCATCTAAGCACATTAAGATATCGACCCCTAGTTTTTCTTGAATGGAGATGCTCTTCTCCGGGCTAAGAAAGACTTGGGCCCCGTCGTAGGTCGAGCGAAAACAAACCCCCTCCTCGGTTATTTTTCGGAGATCTTTTAGGGAAAAAACTTGATAGCCTCCGCTATCGGTAATGATCGGACCAGACCAGCCCATAAAGGCGCTTAAGCCCCCCAAGCTAGAAATAACTTCTTCTCCTGGCCTTTGGTTTAGATGATAAGCGTTGGCCAAAATTATTTGGGCCCCGATCGATCTTAGATCGTCGGGGCCAGCGGCCTTAACCGAGCCCTTGGTTCCCACCGGCATAAAGGTCGGCGTTTGGATAGCCCCTCTATAGGTGTTAATCAGCCCTGCCCTAGCGAGAGAACTACTATCGCTAGCTTCTATGTGAAAAAAAGATGACATTATCGTTTAATAAACTTACATATAAAAAAACTTTTATGATATAAAAAAATTACAAAATAACTATAGTTATCTTATCTGCCCATCGCCTTTGACTACGAACTTATAGCTCGTTAGCTCTCTTAGGCCCATGGGCCCATAGGCGTGAAGCTTAGTGGTGCTAATGCCTATCTCCGCCCCTAACCCCAGGCAGCCGCCGTCGTTTAGGCGGGTGGAGGCGTTTACAAAAACGCAGGAGGCGTCAACTCGCCTTAAAAAGTCGTCGGCCCTAGCGATATCGCGGGTACAAATAGCCTCGCTATGTTTAGAGCCGTAACGGGCAATATGCTCTAAGGCCTCTTCAAAACTGTCGACCACCTTAACCGCTAGGATTAGGTCTTGAAACTCCCGGCCAAAGTCATCTTCGGTAGCCGCCCGGCCTCCGGCCGAGTGTTTTTTGGCCTTTGGATCTAAGGCTAGAGTAACGGATTTTTCTAATAAGCTTTTGGTGACTTTAGGTAAAAAGGTGGCCGCCTCGTCTTTATGAACTAAGAGGCACTCTAAGGCGTTGCAGGTAGCGGGCCTATTAACTTTAGCGTTAAGAGTGAGCTTTTCAGCCATGTCGAGATCAGCCCCTTTATCGACGTAGAGGTGGTTAACGCCTTTATAGTGCATTAGAAGCGGGATAGTGGCGTTTTCTTTAACGAACTTAATTAAGTTTTCCCCTCCTCTAGGTATAACTAGATCGATCTTATCGTTTCGTTTTAATAAGCTCTTCAGAGCTTCTCTTTCTAAATCAACTAATATGGTGGCTGTCTCTTGAGGAAGGGAAGCCGCCTTTAATGAATCGCTAATAATAGTTGCCAAGAGCTTACAGGTGTGGGCCGCTTCTTTGCCCGGCTTTATAATGATGCCGTTACCGCTTTTGACGGCCATGGCCGCCGCTTCCACTGCCGCTCCGGGCCGGGCTTCGCAGATAAAAAGGATTAGTCCTAGGCTAATTCTTAATCTAGCTACCTTTAGGCCCGAGGGCATGGTTATTTGATCTTCTAAGGCCCCCACAGGGTCGGGTAGGGTGGCCACTTCTCTAAGTCCTCTTGTTAGATCTTCTATTCTTTTTACGTTTAAGGCCAAGCGATCGAGGAAGGCCTCGTTACGCCCTGCGGCCTTAGCCTCGGCTAGGTCTTTGGAGTTTAGTTCGATTAATTTTTTTGAGTTATCCTCAAGTAGATTAGCTAACGCGAGGGTAAATTTATCGCGCGCAGAGCCCGGGGAGACGGCTGTTTTGGCGGCGGCCCCGGCTGCTTTGTTTAAGAGTTGGTCAAGATTTTTGGGCATTTTTATTTTCTTCCTCGCCTTCAGAGCCCTAGAACTTAGGCTAAGGCTCGGCGGTGTTATCTTTGAGTCAAAAGACTCGGAAAATCCGCTTATCTATCAAAAAGAGAGACTAGCAGAGGGTAACAAGGCCTAAAAGGCTTTTTTTATTTTTAATTTGTTTTGGATTAGCTAAGAACGTAAATTTAGCCCGATTATTTTTAGCCACTTAGGTTAAAGCTCGCTTGAAGGGCCTTTATTGGCTAATATTATTTCTGGCCAAATGAGGGGTTTTCGGTTGATTGATTGGCGGAAAAAGATTCTAACCTCGCGTTTTAAGATTTCAATTAGCGCGTTTAAGTCGGGCTCATCTGGATTTTGCTCCTCGCGCCAGTCGCTAGTAGCTTTTTCCACCAAAAGGGCCGTCTCTAAGCTTAGATCGGGGTCATCTTGGTAGTGGACCCCGTAAACGGTGATTTTAGGGGAGGCTAAGAGGGCCAGATCGTCTTTGGCTAAGACTACTATTAGTTGAATTAGACCGTTTTCGGCAATTTTTAGCCTTCTTCTAATAACCGGATCGTTGGCGCTCCCAAGGCTATTGCCGTCAACTAATAACCTTCCAGTGGGGGCCGTTTGCCCTTCGAAGGCCTGGTCGTTTTGAAGAGATAAAATCCGACCGTTGGTTAGTATTTTAACCCTATCCGGGGCTAAGCCGGTTTCGTAAGCTAAGAGGGCGTGTCCGGTTAAGTGCCTTAGTTCTCCGTGGATAGGTATTAAATAGCGCGGCTTAGTTAGAGAGAGCATCAGCTTAAGCTCTTCTATTTGGGCGTGTCCTGAAGCGTGGACCTGGTGGAAGCGGTTATCTATAACGTTGGCCCCTTGGCTTTGAAAGAGGTTAACTAGGCCGGCAATGGCCCTTTCGTTACCGGGAATGACTTTGGCTGAAAAGATAATAGTGTCGCCCGGGCGCACGTTAATGTGCTTGTGTTCACCGTTGGCCATACGCGAGAGGGCCGAGAGGGGTTCCCCTTGGCTCCCGGTTACTACTATCGCCACTTCACGATCGTCAAGAAGCTCTGCTTGCTCAATATCAACTATTTGCTCTTCATCAATATCAAGATATCCTAGCGAGCGGGCTAAGGCCACGTTGTGGAGCATGCTGCGGCCATCAAAAAGTAGTTTACGTTTAGATAATTTGGCGGCCATGGCCGTTTGTCTTAATCTGGTAAGAGAAGAGGCAAAGCAGGCTAAGACGATGCGCCCTTGAGCTTTAGTAAAGATATCGCTTAAAGCTCTACCAACTTCTGTTTCACTGACCGTAAAGCCCGGCTCGTCGCTATTGGTGGAATCAGATAATAGAGCCAGCACCCCCTCTTCTCCATAGCGGGCAAAGGAGTAAAGATCTAAGCGTTCTTTTTCCGGGGCCCCGTAGTCGAACTTAAAGTCACCCGTGTGGATTATTACTCCAGCTGGGGTAGTTACGGCTAGGGCTAAACCATCTAAGATGGAGTGATTAACTGCGATAAATTCAATATCAAAAGGGCCCAAGGAGAGCTTTAATCGTGGTTTAACCTCTATTAGGGCTTTAGGGGTTATTTGACACTCTTCTAGCCTATTTTTGGCTAACTCTAAAGTAAGCTTGGCCCCAAAAACTGGGACGGAGACGTCTTTTAAAAGATAAGGAAGGGCCCCTATGTGATCCTCATGGCCGTGGGTTAAGATTATGCCCTTCACTTGCTCGCGGCGCTCTTTAAGATAATAAAAATCGGGAATGATGATATCCACGCCCGGAAAGTTGGGATCGGGAAACATTAAGCCAGCGTCGATGACCACTATCTCGTCGCGGTGGGCTAAACAGAGGCAATTAAGACCAATCTCTCCGAGGCCCCCTAAAGGGATAACGTCAACCTGGGGCGTTGGCTCAAGACTAGTAAGGTTTTCGGGGGGCATAGATTATTGGCCTAAAAATTTGGTGGCTATAAGCTGAAACTTGGGACCCAATTTTAGTAGAGTTGGGGCGGTGGGCTAGGAGCCATATTAGGCGCTGGGTTTGGGAAGTTATTTATGGTAGAAAAATCTAAGTTATTAAGGCACTCATTTAGAGCGTCGCTTAGGGCTTCCCCGGCCCTCAATCCGCTAATTAGCTTGCGCTTAGAGCCGCTGGCCCTAGCGGCGCTGCGGTAGATTTCAGGGATACCAGGGCGATCAATTGTGGCTTGAAGGGAGACGCGACCGACAAAGTCATCGTTTTCAATATCAATGATAAACTCGGAAATTAAGATAGTTACTCTAGCTTTAGCTCCAGTAGTGTTGGGGTTAGCGGTAATGCCTAAGGTTTGAAGCTTATGCTTAGTTGCTTGGTAGACTATTTGAGTCGCAGTGAGATTACTTTGGGAGACTTTAGCCCCGTTAGCAAAGATAGTAGTCATATCCACAAGATTATCTTGGCTTTCTTGGGCTAAAATTTTAGCCGCAGCCTCGGGCCCCACCAATTGCCCTCCCGGGCGAGCATCGGAGACTAAAAGCTGGACTATGCCTTGATTTAGGGGCGAGCCGCCGCTAGGCTTAAAATCGAGGGTTAAGCGTCTAGGACCGCCGCAGCCGAGAGCTAAAACCAATAAGATGGTAGTTGAAAATAATAAAAAAGCAGATTTATTTAAAAAAGAGGACATAGAAAACTCGCTTTAGAAAAAGGGCTAAGAGCCATAAATTAATCAGGGTAGACTAAAAGAAACGAGGCGATAGCCGCGACCATTAGGGCGTGGTTGATCCGACCATCTAAGATCATCTCTTTAAGCTCTTTTTTAGTGACTAAGAGCGGGGCTAGGTCCTCGTTTTCGTCAAACTTAGTTTGCTTGTTTTTAACCGCCTCAAAAGCGACGAAGGTATAGATGGTGTTGGTAAATAAGGCCGGGTTGGGACGTAGGGCTGTTAGCTGCTTAAAAGATTGGGCTGAGTAACCAGTCTCTTCTTCCAACTCTCTTTTAGCCGTGCTTAAAGGGGACTCAAAGCCGTCGACTTGCCCGCCGGGCAGTTCCAAACTAATCTCTCTTGACCCGTGCCTAAATTGGCGGACCAATAAGATTCGCCCGTCTTGAGTTATTGGGGCCACGTTACACCAATCGGGGGCCCTAATGCTCATAAAGTTTTTTTCTCGTCCGTCTTTAGGTGATAAACAGCGGCGGGTGACCACTTCGAAGACCTTGGACTTTAGATTGCTAGTTTCACCCAATAGTTCCCAATCGGGTAGTTTGTAGGTCATTTTATCCTCTGTTGTCTTAGCCCTTTAATCTGATAGGAAAAAAGGGGAGGGGGCACTGGTTAAATTCTAAGAAAAAAATAGAAGGGCGCTGAAAAAAAATATCTTAATTGGAAACTCTAATTATCTTATAGCGTTTCTTGCCCGCTCTTAAGGTAATTCGGCCGTTTGTAAGAAAGTTTTCTTGGTTAAGGCTTTGATTGTGCCTAAGGCTTTCACTTTCCGAAGAAGGTGCCAGGGGCTGGTTATCAAGATAGGCCCCGCCTTGACGGATAAGGCGTCTCGCCTCCCCTTTGGAAGAGGCCAGACCGGCTAAGACGAAAAGTTCGGCCAGATCGCTATCTTCAATTTGATCTAGGGTTAAATCAACGGTGGGTAGCTCGGCCCGATCAAATTCTTGTCCGATTTGGGCAATTTTTGAGCTAGTTTTAACTAAGCCTTGGGGGTCTGAGGGGCCGAAGGCGGAAAGAGAGGCTAAATAGGCCTCGGAGGCGGCCTCATGGCCATGGCACAGAGCGGTGACCTCGTAGGCTAAAATTTCTTTGGCTCGGTTAATAAATTTATCCGCCCCAGCGCTTAGCTCTTTACACTCCTCGTGGGGCAAAAAAGTAAAGAGCTGGAGGAGGCGACCAAGTTCTTGATCGTCAACGTTTCGCCAAAATTGGTAAAAATCATAGACCGAGGTCCTTTCAGGGCTTAGCCAGACGGCCCCGGAGTTGGTTTTGCC
Organism: Deltaproteobacteria bacterium; assembly: GCA_031288745.1. Lineage (GTDB taxonomy): Bacteria > Desulfobacterota > Desulfarculia > Adiutricales > Adiutricaceae > JAITQT01. The sequence continues at coordinate 934 of JAITQT010000215.1, read as the reverse complement.
AAACTTATCTCCTGTTTTAGGATCGATTAATAGGGGCATAGTTAGCCCATAGGCCTCGGCCCCGCGTAGGCGGCGAATGAGTTCGACCCCAGCTATGATATTACCCCATTGATCTTGGCCTCCTAGCTGCAGCTTATTGCCTTGGGTATCGTAGAGGGTCAAAAAATCGTAGGCCTGCATGACCATGTAATTAAATTCTAAAAATGAGAGCCCCTCTTCTAGCCTACTTTTATAACACTCGGCCGTTAGCATGCGGTTAACGGAAAAGTGACTGCCTATTTCTCTTAAAAAAGAGAGGTAATTTAGATCGCAGAGCCATTGGCTATTATCAATTAATAAAGCCCGATTATCTTTTAAGCTTAATAAGCGCTCAACCTGGGTTCTAACTCCGTTAAGGTTAGAAGCGATAGTCTCTAAGGTCATTAGCTTTCTAGCTTCGGTTCGGCCGCTTGGGTCGCCTACCATAGAGGTTCCTCCGCCCATAAGGGCGATGGGCTTATGACCGGTCCGCTCTAGCCAAGAGAGGGCCACTAGGGGCAATAAATGGCCCACATGGAGAGAATCGGCGGTTAGATCGAAACCAATGTAGGCCACGACTTCTTCTTTGTCGAAAAGATCGATCAGTTCACTAGCGTCGGCTGTCGACTGATAGATAAAGCCTCTCTCTTGGAGAATATTATAAGCGTTTTGGCGTATCATATGAGACTTTATGTTTTAATTATATTTAGATTTTTGAGCTGTCTCTAAAGACCCAAAGAGGCTGGCCCCCATTTTGGAAATAGAGTGGCCAAAGGGGGTTAACGAACCAATTAACCTAAATTTGATCGTAGCGCAAAAACCCCTCTCGAAAAAAAATCTCTGAATATGGAGTCGGGAGCATTTTTTTTCTGCCGACTCCAAAAAAAAATTATTATTGATTTATATTCGCAATAAG
>JAITQT010000210.1 GCA_031288745.1 Deltaproteobacteria bacterium | reverse complement strand
AATCAAAGTTAAAATATATGGTTGGAGCAGAGAGCTAAGTAGAAACGTTAAAAGAACTAATGTTAAGAACTTAAGGGTATGCTAAAACTTAATTACAACTCAAAAGTCGCTACCAGCCGTAACGTGGGGAAAAAAAGACTTGGTGAACGGTTACCATAATGAAAAGAGGGCTTGCGCAAGATTATCGATTATTTCTAACAGCGCGCTTATCGTCCTTAAGTTGGCGGCCGGTTTCTTTACTGGGTCGGTGGCCATCGTCGGCGAGGCTGTTCATTCCTTTTTAGATCTTTTAGCCTCTCTTCTAGCCTGGGGGGCAGTCAGGGTCTCCGATGCCCCGGCTGATTACGATCACCCCTTTGGACACGGTAAGACAGAGAACCTGGCCGCCTTGTTTGAATCAATGCTGATAATTGTGGGCGGCCTATATATTTCTTATCATAGCGTCTTAGGCCTAATCGAGGGTCGCGTCCTACTAAGCCTTAAGAGCGGCATCTTAGTTATGCTAGTTTCTAGCTTGGTCAATTTTTTTATTTCTGAAAAGTTATTTAAAATAGGCCGAGCTACTAATTCTCCGGCCCTTGAGGCCGACGGCTGGCACTTAAGGACTGACGTCTACACCTCTTGTGGCATATTAGGGGCTCTAGTGGTTATTGAGACGGGGCACTTTTTAAACCCCATGATCAATCTTAGCTTTATCGATAGCTTTTGTGCCTTAGGTGTTTCTATTTTGATTTTGCGGGCTGGCTGGTCTTTGGGGTGGCGGGCTGTTGGGGCCTTAGTGGACCACTCTCTCTCCCCTCTTGAAATTAAACTCATCGAAGATCACATCCAAGCTATGACCCCTATGGTCATAGGTTTTCGTCGGCTGCGCACTCGTAGAAGCGGGCCCTTTAGGATTATCTTAGTCGATTTGTTAGTTGACGGCCGCTTAAGCGTAAGCCAAGCCCATGAGTTGGGGGTAAAGGTCGTCTCTGGAGTTATAGAGCATTTCCCCGAGGCTAAGGTCACTTTTCATTTAGAACCGGTGGATATAGAAAAGTTAAAGATCTTTAATCGCGATAAGCAAAAAAGCTCAATTAATAAAACCTGCAGCCATCAAGAAAACCCTCTCATCCTCCAACCGAGTACCGATAACTCAAAGAAAGAAAAATAATGGGCCCATGCTCGTCTTAGGTTTAGAAAGTAGCTGCGACGAGACGGCAGCAGCTTTAGTTGAAAACGGCCAAGTCCTTGGCGAGGTCGTAAGAAGCCAGCTCGATCTCCACCGCCTCTACGGCGGTGTGGTCCCAGAAATAGCTTCAAGGGCTCATTTAGAAGCAATTGAAGTCATAGTTGAGCAAACGTTTATAGAAGCCTCCCTTAGCTTAGAGCAAGTAGAGGCCGTGGCCGTTACTTTAGGGCCAGGGCTGGTGGGGGCCTTATTAGTTGCCTTAAATTTCGCCAAGGGCCTTTCTATGGCCGCCTCTCTCCCCCTAACCGGGGTCAACCACGTTCAAGCCCACGCCTTGGCACCTTTTTTATTTCTCCCCAAGCACTCTCCCCCGCCTCAGCCGCAATTTCCACTTATGGCTTTGGTGGCCAGCGGTGGACACACTAGTTTGTTTTTAGTAAAAAGCTACTTGGATTTTACCACTATAGGCCGCACTGTTGACGACGCGGCCGGGGAGGCCTTTGATAAATCGGCTAAGCTCATGGGCTTAGGCTACCCCGGAGGGAGCAAAATAGAGCGCTTGGCTAGCCAAGGCGATCCCAATAGTTATAAGATAACTAGGCCACTATTAAATCAAGGATTCGATTTTTCTTTTAGCGGCCTTAAGACTCGAGTGCGGACTATCTATGCTGAAGAGAATATGGACGATGAGCCGGCTGACTCTATTAAATTAAAAAATTTAGCTGCCTCCTTTCAGGCCACGGCCGTTGAGGTCTTGGTCTCTAAGCTTTCAGCAGCGGCTATAAAATATAAGGCCCGCGGGGCCATCTTAGCTGGAGGGGTGGCTGCCAACGAGTGCTTAAGAAGGGCCATGGCGCAAAGATTTATAGAGCTTAACCTTCCGCTCTATATTGCCCCGAGGCGCTGGTGCGCCGATAACGCGGCCATGATCGCCTATTTGGGGGCCTATCAAATAGAAAATAATCTTGGCTTACTCTCTCTTTCGGCCGAGGCTCGGCCTCGCTGGCCCGTGGAGAACCTTTCGTGAGCGGTCCAAGAAAGAGGCTAGCTGGTTTAGGTTTGGCCCCTAGCCGCTTTAGGGGACAAAATTTTATTAAAGATAAGTCACTAGCCAGCCATTTGGCCTCTCTTATTTTACAAAGCGAACAAGGCGGACTCGAAGGCGAAGAGCTTAAAAAAGAGCCAAAGAGAGTGGTCGAGATAGGTCCAGGCCTGGGGGCTTTAACCGAGGCCCTTTTGGAGCAAGGGGCCCTAGTTTGGGCCATAGAAGTAGATAGAGGGCTAGCTAGCGCGCTTAGGCTTTGGCGGCCAGCCATAGATGGCTCTTTAAAAGTGATTCAAGCCGACGTTTTAACGTTCAATCTTGAGCGAGACCTTGGCTTTAAGCCCGATTTAGTTTGCGGCAATCTCCCCTACAACATCTCCACTCCTATTCTTTTTTGGTTTATGGACCAAAAGGTTGGCCTCGGCGTTTTTACCCTCCAAAAAGAGATGGCCTTAAGGCTAATAGCCCCTCCGGGCGGACGCGATTACGGACGATTAACCATAGCGGCGGCGCTGTGGCACGAGGTTAAAATATTAACCACTATCTCGGCGGCTTCTTTTTTTCCCAGGCCTAAAGTAGAAAGCGCCTTGATAGCCTTAACAAAAAAGCCGTTAGAGCTTTGTCCTAACTTAAAGCCGCAATCGCTCTCTAAGCTAACCTTAGCCGCCTTTCACGCCAGGCGAAAGACCATATTTAACAACCTCGCTGCGGCCTACGGAGCGGAGAAGGCTGATAAAGCCCTTAAAAACCTAAGTCTTGACCCAAGTTTGAGACCTCAAACCCTTGCCCCAAAGGTCTTAGCCGCTTTGGCGGTTATTTTGGAAGAGGGCGGCTAAGGTTATTTAGTATTTAGGGCTTTGTTTAAGAGTAAATTTTCTCTCAATAAGAATAGGCTGGCCATGCGTCCGGCTAGATGAAGACTTGCGTTAAAAGCTAATAGCCTTGGTCAATATTTTTAGCTTTAACTTTAGAGGGCCTTAAGCCCTTTATAGTCTAAACCAACCAATGGGGAGATTAACATAAGGCCATGTTGCCCAATGCGCTAGCTTTTAGGCTCCAAAAAGGATTATTAGATTATCTCGAATCGGCTTTTCCCATAGCTAATTCGGTTTTTAAAGGTTCGTTGGCCCGCTCGGTTACCCAACCGTCAGTTTTTTTTCACGAGCCTTTCTTAGCCATTCGTCTCCCCTTTGAAGTTGAAGAAAACGCCCCCAACCCTTTTGAGGCTATCGCCTTAAATTTAAAACCTTACGTTCACCAAAATAAAGCCTTCCAAAGGTTAACGGGCCCTAACCTGCGTTCCACTCTTATCTCCACCGGCACAGGCTCGGGAAAGACGGAGTGCTTTCTCTATCCGATATTAGAATACTGCTATAAACATAGGGGGCAGCCCGGGGTTAAAGCCCTCTTAATCTACCCCATGAACGCTTTAGCGAACGATCAGGCCAAACGTTTAGCTCAATTAATTTATAAGAGCCCAAAATTAAAAGGCAACGTCACCGCCGGCCTCTACGTGGGTGGTCTGGAGAGTTCCCCTGGTAAAGGGATGCGAGCCGATCAGATAATTTCCGATCACGAAACGATGAGGTACAGCCCTCCCGACATCTTATTAACTAACTTCAAGATGCTAGATTATCTTTTAGTTAGACCCGATGATGCGGCTGTTTGGGATCAAAATTCCCCTCAAAGTTTAAAATTTATCATCGTAGACGAGTGCCACACCTTCGATGGGGCCCAAGGGACCGATTTGGCCTGTCTTTTGCGTCGACTTAAAACTAGGTTGGAGTCGAAGGAAAACTATCTTTGCTGCGTCGGGGCCTCGGCTACCATGGGTGATAAGCAATCGACCGAAGAGATGCGGGCCTTTGCCGAACAATTATTTGGCGAATCTTTCGAGCCCTCTTCGGTGATAACCGAAGAAAGAGTAACTCCTGAAGCCTTTTTCGACTCTTATCAAATTGATGATTTCACCATCCCCATCCAGACTCAGATGCAAGAGCTGGAGAGCGTCTGGGAGTTCGAAGATAAAGAATCTTACCTGACCAGAGCCTGCCAGATTTGGCTTAATAAAGCTCCCGATAAAAGCCAAATTAACACCTTGGAAACTCGCCTAAGCTTAGGCCGAAAGCTAATGAACCATGTTTTTTTCCAAAATCTCTTGACCTTGGCTTCGGGCCGATATTTTCAGCTAAGCGCTTTACTTAAAACGGTGCGTCGGCTCTATCCAGAATTTGACGAGGGACTATCGTCCCAGGCCGCTCTCCGGGCCCTCTTCGATCTAATTTCTCACGCCCGCTCGGGCACTATAGATAACCCTCGTCCCTTTTTAACCGTTTCGGTTCAATTATGGATTAGAGAGCTAACTCGGTTAGTAGCTAAAGTGGGCCGCAAAGAGGAAATCGTCTTTTCTTCAGCTATCGATCTTAACGAAAAGCAAGCTCCGCATTATCTGCCGGTCATTAATTGTCGCGACTGCGGTGAAACCGGCTGGGTTTCCATTAAAAGAGAAAATAGTTTCGTATTTATTTTGGATTTGTTCGATTTTTATTATGGCTACTTTGGGTGCCACAAAAACGTCGTGGCCATGTTTCCCTATGAAAACGAGGCTAATTTAGATCCCAAACTTTGCTCACTATTGTGCCCTAATTGTTTAAAACTCTATCCAGTACACTCCGGTGATGATCAAAAAAAGCCTTGCCCCGCTTGCGGTTACGATGGGGGGGTGGCCGTGGTGGTTCCTCCATTAGAAACCAAAAATAAGGTTATTGGCGCTTTGGGCAATCGATTTGTCTGCCCCTTTTGCGGTTCAACTCAAGGGCTAGTCATCATAGGCCTAAAAGACGTGACGGCCATTAGCGCCGAACTATCTTTAATGTTTGCCTCAAAATATAATGACGATAAAAAGACCTTAGCCTTTTCCGATAGCGTCCAAGACGCGGCCCATAGAGCTGGATTTTTTAATTCTCGAACCTGGCGTTTCGCCCTAAGGGGGGCTATCCAACGCTACGTCTTAAACGGAGGAGCCGATAATATATCCTTGGCCGAATTTTCCCAAGGATTTATCAATTATTGTCGGGCCGACCCTGAGAAGGACCTTTGGTTCGTCGCCAACTTCATCGCCCCTAATATGGTTTGGATGTACGAATACGAAAATTTGCTCCGCCAGGGGCACTTTAGTAGTGAGAGAAATAAAGAATGGTTAATTGAACAAGTCTCTTCTCGCCTAAAATACGAGATTATGCTTGAATACGGCCTCAATAGCGACTTGGGCCGCTCGCTCCCCAAATCGGGTTGTTCGGCCCTCTATTTTCCTCTACAACCTATTAAAAAAGTCGCGGTCAGCGTGGTCGAGCGTTTAGGAGTGGAATTAAATATACTTAAGGGCCAAGAAAGTCGCATTTTTGAGCAAGTAGTCTATAGCTTTCTAGAAACCATGCTCTCTAACGGCGACTTTGACGATCCGATCTATCAAAATTTAGCTAAAGAATTAGGAAAAACAAATTTTATTTTTCAAAATCGATATCAATGGCTTCCAATTCATGATTTTGAAATTGATTGTCCTAGCTTACTTTATAGCTTTGATAAAATATCTAGGTCATTGAATCGCTCTACTTTTGAGAGGCTTGATGAATCAAAAGTCTTAAATTTTTATAATAAAATTATTAAATATTATTTTGTTATAAATAAAAAGGGACTAGTAGATAATAGTAAAAATATTTTAGTGGCTAAAATTATAATAGAGGAACTTGTTAGGGAAAAATTAGTTAATATTATAGCTAACCCTGAAAATTATTTTATCTACGGCCTTAATAAAGAGTTAGTCTTCGTTTCTTCTAAGATCCATCGTCTAGTTTGCAATAAGTGCGGGGTGAGCTTTTCGGTGGCTGAGGAAAATTTAGCTTTAGCCGAGGGTCTTTTTTGCCGCCGCCTTAAGTGCAACGGGCGCTATAAGCTAGCTAAAGAAAATAACTGGGAATACTATCGTAAGTTATTTAGCCAAGAGGATTTAACCAGAGTAGTGGCTGCCGAGCACACCGGTCTTCTGGCTAAGGACGATCGTAGAAGGGTAGAGACCGGCTTTAAGTTTTTAGCTAAAGAGCGCCGGCCTTGGGACCCGAACGTGCTTTCCTGCACCCCGACTTTGGAGCTGGGGATAGACATAGGCGAGCTTTCTACCGTGATTCTCTGCGGGGTGCCCCCTGGTCAAAGCGAATTTTTACAACGAACTGGCCGAGCTGGCCGCAAAGACGGAAACTCCCTAACCTTAACGGCGGCTATCGCTAGACCTCACGATCTCTTTTTTTTCTCAGAGCCAGAGGTTATGATTTCCGGCTCTCCGCCTCCGCCTAAGTTGTTTCTAAACGCTTCTGCAGTGTTAGAGAGACAATTTACGGCCTTTGGCCTTGATTGCTGGGTCAAAAATGCGGCCGCCTCGGGGGTTAATGTCTCTAATTTGGTCCCAAAGGCGATAAAAGTTTGTTTGCAGAATTTACAAAAAAAAGAGCAAAATATTTTTCCCTATAATTTTTTAGCCTATGTTCAGGCTAATGTTAAGACTTTAATTGAAGATTTTCTCAAAATGTTTTCAGGCCAACTTGACGAATTTTCCGCCCGGCAAATCGATCTCTTCGCCACCGGCCCCGTCAACAGTCCGATGCGCCTAAAAATCGAAGAATCTTTCCTCTTTCTTAAAGAGCAATGGGAATCAATTTTAAATGGCGCTAAAGAGCTGAAAAATAAGATTAAATTTTATAAAGCAAAACCACAAGATTCTTCCTTTGATGAAAAAATTTCTAAATTAACGGTGGATATTGAGGCTCTGACTTACGTTATAAATCATATCGTGGGCAAAAATATATATAATTTTCTCTCTGACGAAGGGATCTTACCCAACTACGCCTTTCCCGAAGCCGGAGTCATTCTTAAGGCCGTGCTTAAGCCGGTAGCAAAGGCTAAAGGCAAATTAAAAAAAGAGGGCGGTAAAAAGATTAAGATTCCCGCCAAAATCTATGAATTCCACCGCCCGGCCGCTTCTGCCATTAGCGAGCTAGCACCAGACAACACTTTTTACGTCCAAGGTCGTAAACTTAGTATTGACCAAATTGATCTCACTACGGCCCAGCCGGCCCTCTGGCGTTTATGCCCCAAATGTTCTTACGCCCGCTTAGAAGCCGATAACCAAAGCGTGGCTTGTTGCCCACGCTGCGGCTGCGTGGAGTGGTCCGATGTTGGGCAAATAAGGAATATGGTTAAGGCGAGGTTAGTTTTTTCAAATTTCGACGCTAAAGATCTTATCGGCGATGCTCAGGAAACTCGCGAAAAGACTTTTTTTAATACCCAGATGCTGGTAGACGTCGACGAGGAGCAAAAGGGCTTAGAAGCCTTTGAGATGAGTAACCGAGATTTTCCCTTTGGGTATGAGTTCGTGCCCAAAGCAACTTTGCGGGAAATTAATTTCGGACCTAGAGATTACGACGGGGAAAGGCTGAGCGTGGCTGGGGCCAATTTGGTCAGAAAGGGTTTTAAGATTTGCCGCGCTTGCGGCAAAGTCCAAACCAGAAAAGATAAAGCCATTCACGCTTCTACCTGCCAATATTCTGATATAGCTACCGATACTACGGAAGATAATTCCCAACTAATCGAACCGTGTCTGTTTTTATATAGAGAGTTTCAGACCGAAGCTATTAGGCTCTTAATCCCGGCCACCACCTTAAGTAACGATTTAGTGGCCTTGGAGTCGTTTAGCGCGGCCTTTATGCTAGGGATGCGAGAGCAATTTGGAAACGTAGACCATTTAAGGGCCTGCGTTAGCCAAGCGCCGGAAGGTAAACATGACTTCCAGCGGCAATACTTAGTCGTCTACGATAGCGTACCTGGAGGCACCGGTTACCTCAAACAGCTCTTCCAAGGCCAAGCCCTAATAGGGGTCTTTGAAAAGGCTTTGGGAGCCTTAAAGTCTTGCCCCTGTAAAGACGATCCCCAAAAGGACGGTTGTTATCGCTGTTTGTATCATTATAGGCAGAGTCGAAACATCGGTCAGATCTCTCGAAAAACCGCCCTCTCGCTTTTAAATTCCATCCTTGGCGGTAAAGATAATATAATCCAAATTTCTTCGGTTGGGCAGATTAATATTGAATCTTTATTGGAAAGCGAGCTGGAGAAAAGCTTTGTCGAGGCTTTACCTAAAATTAAAACTGACGAATCAAGCTCCTCTTTCGTTAAGCTCACCAAGGCCATTATTCGGGGGCGAGAGGGTTATTCGCTACGGGCAGGAGAGTGCGTTTGGGAGTTGGAACCTCAAGTTAAAATAGATCAAGCCTATGGTCTACCTATAGAAACTAGGGCTGATTTTGTTCTCTGGCCCGTTAAGTTTAACGAAAATAAAAAACCAGTGGCCGTTTTTGTTGACGGCTTTCGCTACCATAAAGAGAGCGTTGACCGCGATACCTTAAAAAGACAAGCTTTAAGGAAGGCTGGTTTTAGGGTTTTTACTTTTTCTTGGTCAGACGTTCAATCTATCTTTAAAAACAAGCTAGATTACGCCACCAAGGTTTTGTCGTCCAACCATACGCCCCACCCTAAATTTTATACTTGGGTGGCCAACCAAGGCCAAGCCGCGCTCTTAAGACCCGATAGTTTATCTCCCCTGGATCTTTTGGTAAACTATTTGGAAAAACCGTCAGCCGAAGAAATCTTTATCTCCCAGGCTAAGGCTTACGCCTTCTCTATGCTAGAAATAGATAAATTAAATAGCGAGGATGACTATAACCAATGGAGCGCTAAATTTAACCCAGCGATTCAGGCCTTTGGTTTAGACGCTTCCGATTTAGGCTTTAGCTTTGGTCAAACTTTTTTTGGTTCTTGGCACCCGCGCTCATCGAAGTCTGATTTAGAGATTATGGCCGGAGTTAAGGTTGAGGACTTGAAGAGCAATAGGGAAAATTCTAAAGTCATCGTTCTGGCTTTATTGGAAGATAGGCCTCAACATATTGGCGAGGCCTTCGAGGCCGAGTGGAACGGCTTTTGGCATTTTTTTAACCTGATGCAATTTTTTGATTACTTTTATCCTCTCACCAGCCAAGGGCTCCAAAAAGAGAGCTACCACCAATTGTCCTCTCCAGTCGTAGCTAGAGAGGCCGGAAGTATAACTACCGAGCTAGGTGAATGGGAGGAGTGTTTTAGCCAATTGGCCGACCAAGAGGCGGAAAGTTTTGCCAGAAAGATTATGGAGCTAGAGTGTCCCGTCCCCTCCGTAGTTGGTTTCGAGCTTATTGGAGATAATCAAAGCGTTATTGCTGAAGCTGAAATGGCTTGGGTGGACGATCGCCTTGTCTTTTTAAGGGAAGATCAGCTCCTAAACGCTCAGATTTTTGACCAAAAAGGCTTTCGAGTTTTGACGAGCGAAAGCGTTCTATCGAAGGAAATATTTGAAAGGAAAAATTCATAATGGATTACTCTTTAGCCATTTCCGAAGATTTTATGAGTTCTTTCGCCACCTTGCCGCCTAAAGTTCAATCGAGCGTGATCGAATTCATCAAAAAATTTAAAAAAAATATTAGAAGTCAAGCGATACATTTAGAAAAGATACAAGGGGGCCGGGATAAAAAATTATTTTCGGTTCGGATTAACGAGAACTATAGAGGGGTGGTGGCCAAGCAAGAAGGCACCGGCTTCTATCTTCTTTTGTGGGTCGGTAGCCACGATAAGGCCTACCAATGGGCTCGGCTTAGAAAATGCGAGGTTAACCCGCTCACCGGAAGCATCCAAGTTTTCGTTGCCGAGACATCATCTCAATCTGAGCCTTTAGACGAGCTTAATAGCCTTAACGTTAGTCAGGCTAAGCCAATAGAGGCCGCGCCAACTGAAGCCAAAAATCTTAAACCTGCTATCGCGGGCCTCTTCGCCTCTTACTCGGACCAAGATTTACTAGCCCTAAACGTACCCTTAGAGCAACTTGAAAGTGTTAAAGCGCTGGCCGATGTCGATACTTTTCTCCTATATCAAGATAATTTACCTAAAAACGCCGCAGATGACCTCTTTTGGTTGGCCACGGGCACTTCGGTCAAAGATTTGTTAGATATTTACTCCGACTCTCCCTCGGCCCCGGTTAACTCGGGAGACTTTCAGGCCGTTATCTCATCTCCTATTAATCGCCAATCTTTCTACATCGTTGATGAAGAAAAACAAGATGAACTTAGAATGATCATGGCCGCGCCATTGGAAAAATGGCGAGTCTTTCTCCACCCTAGCCAGCGTAAGATTGTGGAAAAGGCCTTCTCCGGCCCGGCTAGGGTTTTAGGTGGGGCCGGCACGGGAAAAACTGTGGTCGCCCTGCACCGGGCTAAGTTTTTAGCCGCGGGCTTAAAAGAGGGCGAGAAGCTCTTATTTACCACTTTCACCGCCAATTTAGCCGCAGACATTAAAGAAAATCTAAGTAAAATATGCACCCCAATAGAATTAAAAAAAATCGAGGTGGTCAATATTGACGCCTTTGTTTCCCGATTTTTACGCGACAGCGGCTATCCATCGACTATCGTTTACGGGGAGGCCTTAAGAGAAATTTGGCGACAGGCTGCGACTTTGGCCGACCAAAGCCAATACGACCCTGACTTTTTGGCCGACGAATGGGCTAAAGTGGCGGTACTTCAAAATGCTATTTCCAGGGAGGCCTATCTTAAGGCCAGCCGCCTAGGGCGCGGGTTAAGGCTAGATAGAAAGAAAAGGCTAGAAATTTGGATCGTCTTTTCAGAATTTTTAAATATTTTAAGAGCTTCTAACAAGCTTGACATAAACTTAGCTTTATACGAGTGCGAAAAAATAGCCGAGCAAAACCTAACCGTTGGGGATTACCGCAGCGCGGTGGTGGATGAGGGGCAAGATTTATCGGCCAAGGCCTTTAGTTTTATTCGTAAATTAACCGGCCCCGAGCGGGCCAACGATATTTTTATCGTCGGCGATGCCCGCCAGAGGATTTATAAAACCAAAGTCGTCTTAAAGCAATGCGGCGTTGACGTGCGCGGCCGCGGCCATTATCTAAAAATAAACTATCGCACCACCGAGGAAATTCAAAGGCGCGCCTTAGCCTTCTTAGATGGCCTTACCTTTGACGACTTAGATGATAGTTTAGATCAACAAAGTAATATTTTGTCTCTTACTCACGGCGAAGCCCCCGTTATCCGCAATTTTGACGAATTCGATCAAGAAGCGGATTTTATTGTTTCAGAAATTAACGGCTTAAAAAGTGAAGGCGCGTTGCTAAAAGATATCTGTTTGGTCGCTCGGACTAAAAATTTCTTAGCCCTTTACCGGAATAAGTTTATTAAAGCCGGCTTAAAGGTTTTCGAGATCGCCGCCCATAAAGTTGACGATCGCTCAGAGGAGGGAGTAAGATTGGCCACCATGCATCGGGTTAAAGGTCTTGAATTTCCTTTTGTCTTCATAGCTGCGGCCAATAGAGACGTAATTCCGCTTTCTAGTTCGATAAATAGTCTCGACCCGGTTTCCAAAGCCGAAAGCCTTACGGCTGAAAAATGCCTGCTATACGTAGCCTTAACCCGGGCCCAAAAGAAAGCCTATATCTCTTCACACGGTCAACCGATGGATTTTTCTGCGGTCTAATATTTTTGGCTCTTAGCCGCTCTTTTGGCGAGACTTTAAAAAACGCCAAAAAAGCCCCGACTAATTGTAAAGCAAGAGCTTGCGACTAGATGGGATGGATTTACCGCCTTGGCGGTGGCTAAATCCGTTAAGCTGGTTTTAATTTAGGCTACTCATAACAAAAATTCGCTTTTAACATAAACTCATATCTGGCAAATGGCCCTTTACGAGTGACAGTGAAATGCGCCTAATAGCCATCTTTTACGTATTCGGTAAATGATTGGGCATCCTTGGAAACAGCAACTCAAGACCAATCATCTCTTCTCCATCCGGTACTGCTGTTTTCGGTAACAATCTCTTAGACCTTATCAATACGTGTCGTAATTATGGCCGAAGTCTTCATAATTCGTCATCATCGCTCTTTTTTCGGAAAAGGCTGTATGGTTATATTTTGAATCCAAATGTAATCCAGCTTTGTCAATCTGTTTGTAGCTATGAGCCTTAAAAATTTCCCTGCTTGTTCATTTTCGGGGAAAACGTTAAGAGCTAAGTTAGTGTAATCCATTTTCGCAAGAACCAATTTCACTTTATTGAAAAGAGCGAGGCAACCTATCTCGATGCAGTCCTAATGAAGATAAATGGGTTTGCTCAATGAAATGTGATCCAGTTTTTTTCTAAAATTTGATGGTTTTCGCGCAGTAAAAGTGAACCACCCTGAAGGCTATGTAAATCAAGATTTTTCTCTCGTTTATCAAAGAAAATTTCCTTCAATCAATAGGTCATTGGTGATAGATTTGCCTAATACAGCTACCCTAACGATTGAGCGGTTATCACACAGATTTAGGAGTTGAGAGTGGTCGCGGTTAAAGCGTTCCTAAAACCCATTCTTAACCAACAACTTTAAGCTTTCACCCACCGCTATCATCGAGAAATATAGGTCCGGATGCTGACTTTTGCTTTTTTAAGTCAATAAACAAAAACTCAAAATTAAGATATTTTATGGTCTCAAGCGCTAACATTGTAAAGATTTAGCTATATACTATCTAGAACACGATCTTCATTTTGCTGGAGTAGCCCCCATTTACTGAAACTTTATTCGCCTGCGGCTCTACATCAAAAAGGATATGATGAATTTGTAACTCAAGAGCGAGCTAACAAAGTCTGAAAGAGTAAGGTACATTTCCTCATGGTGGGAAAAATTTTTTTGGCCCCCTCTTAAAGTCGCTCAAGATAAGTGTTTGCTGAGTTTTACCTAAATTTTTTTGGACAGATCTGTCCCATTGTATAGAAGAAAAAATTATCATGAAAAAGTTAGTTTTTTAAGTAAATACATACTAGCTTCGCTGTAGTATAAAGCCTAAAAAAGTATTATCGAGTTGCGTCTTCAACCAATTGCGTAAAAAATGAAAATTATTTCCCCCTCGTCCATAGGCCACTTGACGACTTAATTAACTTTAGACGGTAGCGTTTGTTGTAAGGTATAATAGAGCAAGGAAGTGAGTTTTATTTTAGATAACTGTGTTATGCGGCCTATTTAACTCGTTGTTATTCGGTCGCAATCTTATGAGACTTCAAGGCATGAACGATTTTGCCCGAATCCCCCTTGGGATCGCCGATTTTTCGACTATCCGTAGGAAAAATTTTCTTTACGCCGATAAGACCGAGCTTGTTTACAAACTAGTCTCATCTGGAAGTCCTTTTTTTCATTCTCGGCCGCGCCGGTTTGGCAAATCATTATTGGTGAGCACCCTTAAGACGCTCCTAAAGGGTGGCGAGGATAATAAAAAGCTTTTCGAGGGGCTTTGGATCGGCGACCACACCGACTATGATTTTACCCCCAATCCAGTTATTCATCTGAGCTTGTCCTCAATAGCCACGCAAGGAAATTTAGCGAATATCAAAATTAATAAAGACGATTTTCAAGACGACGACTTCCCATCTGGGCTTACTAAAGAACAAAAAATAGAGCAGACCAAAATCACAATAGCCGTAAACCAAGAATTGCGAGGTAAATTAAAAACAATCGCCAGAGATGAAAATTTAAGCCTTGAGGACGATTCTTCGGCTAGAATGTTCGAGGAGTTAATTAACCTCATCTATTCTAAATACTCTCTTAAAGTAGCCATACTAATAGACGAGTACGACGCGCCTATTCTCTCCGAAATTGAGAGCACCAATAGAGCTAATGCGGTTAGAAATGTTCTAAAGTCCTTCTACGGCGTTTTAAAAGATAACGACGAGCGCTGCGGCTTTACCTTTATCACTGGAGTAACTAAATTTACTAAAACTTCTATTTTTTCCACCTTAAACAACCTAATCGATTTAACCCTTAA
>JAITQT010000202.1 GCA_031288745.1 Deltaproteobacteria bacterium | reverse complement strand
CGCTGGCCATATCCCGCGTGGCGGCGCTTGAACAAGCGCTCGCCGGGGGGGGGGGGGGGGGGGGGGGCGGGGGGGAGGCTGAACGGCGCTGGGTGGGCCTTGGGGGTAGAGGGCGACGTTCTTTTTTTCGCATATTAACGTCGCCGGCTTGGTCGGGTTCAAACATCTCGTTTTCTGCCCAGACTACTGGTAGCTTTTCACCTAAAATATTTTCAATGGCTTCTAGATGAAAGACGTGCTCTTCGCAAGCAAAACTAATGGCCTTGCCGCTCTTACCGGCCCGAGCGGTGCGGCCGATACGGTGGATATAATTTTCGGCGTCTTGAGGTAAATCAAAATTATAGACGTGGCTCACGTTTTCGACGTGAATGCCTCGGCTGGCCACGTCGGTGGCTACCATTATTTGGAGCTTTTTTTCCTTAAAGGCCTCCATAAGCTTAAGCCGCTTTGGTTGAGGCAGATCGCCAGTAATGCCCTCGGCCTGAAAGCCGTTTAAGATTAATTTTTTAGTTAGCCACTCCACTCCGCTTTTAGTGTTGCAAAAAATAATAACCCGGCTATGCTCCTCACTCTTAAGAAGCCCCAAGAGCAAAGGCAGTTTTTCAGCATGGCTAAGATGATAAAGACATTGATCTATCCTAACCTTACTTTGGGGATCAGGCTCGGCCGTTATGTATTGGGGCGGGTTCATGTACTGGTAAGTCAGCTCTAAGACGCGATCGTCTAAAGTGGCTGAAAACAGCATGGTTTGGCGGTGATTAAAGGAAGGAAGGCGGCCTAAAATAGTCTTTAAATCTTTAATAAAGCCCATGTCTAATAGTCTATCGGCTTCGTCTATAACCGAAACTTCAATAGCCGTGGGCACGAAGACGCCGTGGTGAAGATAATCTATAATGCGGCCTGGGGTGCAGATGACCACGTCTGGTCCAGAGCGCAGGGCCTGGCTCTGCTCTTGCCACTCTAAGCCACCCATGATTAAGGCCTGGGTGAGATTAGTGGAACTGGCTAAAATTTTTAAATCATTATGGATTTGGAGGGCCAGTTCTCTAGTGGGGGTAATTATTAGCGCTCTAGGTAGGCCCGGGCTAATGGGCGGGCGGCGAAGTAACCTTGTTAGAATTGGCAACAAAAAGGCGGTAGTTTTACCTGTGCCCGTCTGGGCTTGGCCAGCGATATCAAGGCCACTTAAGGCTACGGGAATGACTTGAGCTTGGATAGGAGTGCAGCAGTCGAACCCGGCTGCATCAAGCCCGCTCATAATTTCGGAGGGCAAATCAAAATCAGCGAACCGAGTTGAGGTTAGAAAATTGGGGTGAGCGGCCCGGATATCTGGGGCTAAAAGAGAAGTAGCCCTATTTATCTTTTCCGAAATTGGTTCGATTAAGACTTGCCCCTCAATCGCTAAAGCTGGTTTCAAGGGAGCTTGAGGCACTTTAGCCTGGGAATTTTGGTTCTTCTGGTTATTTGGGTCCTCCCAAGGGGCCGGTGGGTTTTCGGAGGTGGCCTTAGTTAAATCTTGGGGGCCACGGCGGCCTTCGGTGGGAGAAACTGCGACATAGGTTTGGGAGGCATCGGAGGACGCCGTTGAGGGCTCCGTTAACTCTTGCTCCGCGTTTTGGTTCCCGCCGGTGGGCAAAGACATACAAACTCCTATTTTTACTTTCTAAGTTTTATTAGCTAAATATAAAGTGTCAGTTCAAAAATGTGAACGTTTAAGGGCCCGTTCACATTTGTGAACTGACCCAAAAGCCTTTTATATATTGTAACCGTTCACCAAATCTTTTTTCCCCACGTTACGGCTGGTAGCAACTTTCATGTTGTAATTGAGTTTTAGCATACCCTTAAGAGCTTAACAATAGTTCTTTTGAGGTTTCTACTTAGCTCGGTGCTCCAACCATATATTTTAACCTGGATTATTGTTAAAATTACTAAGCTCCTATAGGGGGCTACATTGTTGCGGTACGTGCCTTCCCTTTCAATAGGCTTGGCACCGCAACGTTCTCTTTTGTGAACGGGCCCTTAAACGTTCACATTGGTGAACGGACATTATTATCGCATAACTACAGCTAAAAGGCGAGAAAAGTTGGGTCGCCAACTTAAATTAAACGAAAATAAAAAAAACCTGGCTAGTAACTAGCCGCAGCTAAGGGGCTAGAGGTAGAGGGTGATGAAAAGAGGTTAAAATTAGTCAATTAAGCTAAGAGCACGATTTGGCGACGCGGGGCCTAAAAACACCGGTCAGCCGATTTCGCTAAAAGAGAGGGGCGAAATGGCCAACCGGTTTATGAAAAAAGCGCGGGCCTTAAGGTTTAATAAAAATTCAACTCATATTCTTAGCCCTACGCGAGGAGGGCAAATCGCCGGTAAAGCGGCTTTTGACTTGCCCCTTTTTTATCATATCAAGGGCTTGGCTTAATTGCTTATCAACCTTGAGCCGTTCGGTTAAAGACATTTCGTAGAGAGGCTTTTCTAGTTCAGTGCCAGATTCCTCCTCCCCTTCTCCCTCGCCTTCGGGTTTTTCTCCACCTTGGGCCGACTCAGAGGATTTATTCTTAGATTTGGGTCTTTTTTCGTTGGCCCCTAAGAGGTGCCGCTCTAAATCAGCCTCGCGGGTCACCTTAAATTTGGGAGGCAGAAGGCTAGGCACCTCTACGTCTGGTTCGATGCCGTCAGATTGAATAGAGCGCCCTGAGGGGGTGAAAAAGCGAGCCGTGGTTAGTCGTAAACCAGAGCCGTCAGGGAGGCGGACTACGCTTTGGACTGAACCCTTGCCAAAGGTCCTGGCCCCCAAAATCGTGGCCCTGCCGTAGTCTTGAAGCGCACCGGCTACTATTTCGCTAGCGCTGGCCGACCCTTCGTTAACTAAGACCACAATGGGTAGATTAAAGGGCAATATTGCTTCGGAATCAGCGTTATAGCCCATGTTTTGATCGTCTAAGCGCCCGCGCGTCTCCACCACCAGCACAGGGCCGACGAAAAGACCGCTAACCTTAACCGATTGATCGAGAAGCCCACCAGGATCGTTTCGAAGATCTAAAACCAAGGCCGTTAAGGGCCTAGGTTTAGCTAAATTAATGATGGCTTTTTCCACTTCCAAGGCCGTGTCGCCTTGAAAGTTAGAGATGTGAATGTAGCCCACGCCTGGGGTAAGTTCTTCGGAGCGAACGCTTCTAAGTGGTATAAAATCGCGCACCAAATTAAAGGTTAAGGTTTTTTTGGTCGAAGGCCTGGAGACGACTATAGTTACCTTAGTTCCCTTTACCCCGCGGATAAGCTTGACTGCTTCCGATATGGTCATATCCTTGGTGGCCTTATCGTCGATAGAGAGAATTTGATCACCGCTCATCACCCCAGCCTTCGAGGCCGGGGTGTCGTCAATTGGGGCCACTACCGTTAGCACTGAGTCGCGAGTGGAAAGCTCCATACCCACCCCGGAAAAACTACCGGAGGCCTCCTGTTGAAACTCTGTCATTTCTTCGGGAGTCATGTAGGAGGAGTGCGGGTCTAAGGTATTGAGCATTCCTCTGACCGCGCCGTGGACCATCTCGGAACTATCGGGCTCTTCTACAAAGCGGACGTTTATCTCGTAAAAGACCCTGGCTAAAGTTTTAAAGCCTTCGTATATTTTAAAATCTGAACTCGACGCCAGGGCCGATGGGCCTAAAAGGAGTGACGAGATAAAAATTGCCATTGCCAAGACTTTAAAAAGCGGCTTTAGGCTAGAGCGATATGAGACTGAGGAGCGAAGCATTTAATGATTCTCCGAGCGCTCGTAAATAAAAAAAGGCGAGAGGAAAATTGACCGAAGGTTTTGACCAAAGGTCCGTCCGGGTGCGGACCAATAAGGGCGTGAGCCTCGATTAACGGTTAGTTTTTTTCAGCCTGGCAAGCAGCGCAAAGGCCCCAAATTTCAAATTTGTGGCCCTCGCTTTTAAAGCCCTCTTGCTTAGTTATACGCTTTTCGATAGTCGTAAGCTCGGGGGCGCTAAACTCAAGGATAGAGTGGCATTTAACGCATCTTAGGTGACTATGGTGTTCTCGGCCGTAGACCCTTTCGTAATGCATGTGGCCGTTTTCCAAATAGACCTCGGCCAATACGCCGCTTTCTATTAATAGGGGAATGGCTCGGTAAATGGAGGCCTTAGAAATAGGGGTTTTGGTTCTTAAGCTTAAAAACAGTTCGTCTACGTCGAAATGATCGCGGTTACGTAAGATAGTCTCTGCAATCGCTTCGCGCTCTTTAGTCACCCTATAGCCGCGATCCCTTAGAAAATCTCTAAAGGCCTTCAACTCCAACAACACGTCGCCCTTCGGTGGAGGAGACTTAAGAGAGAGAGCTTCGGCGCGGCCTTTGATAACTGGTTTGCGAATGTTTTCGTAAGCGTTTTCGTTAAATTCTTTCAAATAAAACCCCCCGGATTAAGATAGGCCTCAACCAAATCAACATATTACCATAAAGAGAGAAATAACAACAGAATTAAGCTATGGTCGAGTCAGTAAAATGGTCCTCGACTCGGACCGTTTTAGAAGATTGTTTATTAGTTATATAGTCTCTTTAAAGAAATATAGATATGATTGATATAAAAAGATAAAGTTAAAAATTAATTTAAGCCTAAGTTAGGCTTAGAAAAGACTTGAGATTTAGTTAAAGGCCCTAACAAGGGTAAAAAGAGCGCGGGCCGCAGCTTTATTTTCCCTCCAACAAGAAACTCAAGGTAAATACGAGGCTGCATTTAATAAGACGATCGATAGAAAGAAATATTTTTGGCGTTAAAAAAAGGAACCGTTCACCAAGTCTTTTTTTCCCCAGGTTGCGGCTGGTAGCGACTTTCGAGTTGTAATTAAGTTTTAGCATACCCTTAAGTTCTTAACATTAGTTCTTTTAACGTTTCTACTTAGCTCTCTAATCCAACCATATATTTTAACTTTGATT
>JAITQT010000155.1 GCA_031288745.1 Deltaproteobacteria bacterium | reverse complement strand
GTAAAGTCAAGAGCAAAATATATGCCATTTGAAAAAAATTATTTGTATCTGGCAGGACTAAAATGTAAAAGCAAATTGAGCCTCCATGGAAGTTGAGGGGTTTTTGCGCTACGATCAATTTTGACAGTATTTCACTTATCCTTTGGGATTCTAATGATGCATTAGGAAATAAAAATCTACAATAATTTGAATTCCACCATTTTTGCGCGTAACAATATGGCTTAATTTAAATAATTTTATAAAAAATTAATAATAATATGATATCGTGATCGTTTAAATTATCAAATTTAAATATTATATGTAATTTACTAGATTTACAATAGTTATATAAAATATAATAATCACTAAAACCTATAATTTGATTATTTAAATTAAATTTAAAATACCCAATCTTTCTATTAAATAAAAACTCTATTTTGTTTGTCTATTACCCGACCTAAATATAACTCTTTATTTATTTGCTTCTTATTAATCCATTGAGGAATTATAAAAGAGCCATATTCAGTCCTTATTAAAACTTAAGCCTAAAAAAGGACTGGTGAAGGGTTAGGCCCTGGGCAATAAAACATAATTTAAGCCTTAGGTTGCTCTACTACTTGGTGGAAAGAATTGCCCAACCTAGATTAGATTTTTTGTGACCTAGCTAGGGGCCCGGTCAAACTCAATTACAACTTGAAAGCCGAACTTGGAGAGAAACAAACTCTAGCCAAAGGTTGCATACCCGTTAACTAAAATATACGCAAGGAAGAAAACATTTCAGGCTGTGCATTCTGTGACCTAGGCTGCCTTAGCCAGTTGAGGAGCCACCGTCTCAGCTCGGGGAGGAATCAGCTTGAAAGGAACGGTTTTACTTTCGGTCCAGCTTTTAAGTTCGCCAGTTGCTCTTAAACGGACAATAATTTATACAATAGCAAGCAAATTTGAAATTATTAATGGTTTAATTGGGTTTAGGATTATTAATTTACACTCTATTATTAAGCACAATAATGTTATTAACCAGACATAGTTAAAACTGTAGAAAGCATCAAGTCTCCTTTTTTTAGTTAGCGAGCTAGCCAGTTTGGTTACAGATTAACAGACGACTAAGTTGGCTTAACTGTCTTGCTAGCCTAGGTCACAAAATGCATAGCTGGAAAATTATTTCGTTCTCTTGATAATAGCGGTAAATATTTAGGATTTCGATCAGTTGCAGGGCATTTGTTCCCTCAAGCCTTGTTTGTAAGAGGCTAGGCGCGAATTTTGAATGGTGATGAACTTAAGGATTTAAGAGCGCTGAAGCCATAGAGATTAGGTAGAAGAATCTGAAAAAAAGAACTAAAATTATTTTATGTTTATCATTTTTATATCATATATTAACCAATAAATTGTCTTTTTAGTTAACTTAAAGCTTGGTTATTAGGAGGTTTTACCCAAAAGCACCTTTAAGGAAAAACAAGCTCCTAATTGACCAAGCTATCGTTGGGGGCCGAGCAGAGACAAGAGGGCTGGTTTTTTTTTACAATTGGTGATAAAATACCCTTGAAAAAAAGTAAAGAATAAAAAAATTATATAAACCTTGAATCCGTATAAACCTAAGTCGATAAATTTTAACTAACCTTATCTGTAAAAAATAATTTTGATCGAAGCGCAAAAAGTCCTCTTTATCAGTCCTTTAATTTGTAACATGTCCTTATTACTAGTTAATTTGTTAGACTATTTTTTCTTTTAAGAGGTTTTTGCGCTTCGATCAATTTTAAATTGAACCTGCCGTTAAAGTTGGTCCTTGATTGGCTAGTTTTCTAAGATTAGTGCCCGTTCACAAGAGAGAATGTTGCGGTGCCAAGCCTATTGAAAGGGATGACACATACCGCAACAATGTAGCCCCCTATTAGGAGCTTAGTAATTTTAACAATAATCCAAGTTAAAATATATGGTTGGAGCAGAGAGCTAAGTAGAAACATCAAAAGATCTAATGCTAAGAGCTTAGGAGAATGCAAAAACTTAATTACAACTCGAAAATCGCCTTCTTTTAGGGAGGGGAGGATAATAAAGAGCGAAATCCGCCTTAGATGACCAAAGGTCGTCGTGATTGGGGCGTGGCGTTTTTTTTAATGCCCCATTGATTAAGTTAAATCCTGTACGGCTTGTCATTTACGCGTTTAAATATGAATCTCCCTATGGAGGATAACGATGCTTTGCCCAAAATGCGGCTATAACAGTTTTGAATATAACCTTACTTGTCCCATTTGTAGGCGCGACTTAACGCCTATTCGTCGGCAATTGTTTTTAACTGTCACTAAGCCGGGAACAACTAATTTTTTTTTCGGCCAATCGGAGGCGGGTGCCTATGCGAACCCAATGATGGCGGGCGTGGTCGAGGATCCATCTATTTATCCTCAGTCTAATCAATATGGCGGTCAACCTAACTTTGATATAGGCCAAAATACTTTTGGCCAAAACGAATACGAACAGGGGCCGGTCCAGGGTTATGGGACTAATAATCAAACCTTGGCCCCTGGTCAAATTTTGCCTCAAGCGACCATGGTGCCCGCCCCTCAAGCGACTATAGCTCCGCCGCAGCAGGTTATGGCCCCGCCGTCACCGCCTCAGGCTATGGCTCCGCCACCTCAGCCGCAACAGCCCATGGCTCCGCCGCCACCGCCTCAAGCTATGGCTCCGCCACCGCCACCCCAGCAGACTATGGCCGCACCTCCTCCTCCGCCGCCGCAGCCGATGATGGCCCCTCCGCCACCGCCGCAGCCCATGGCTCCACCGCCGCCTCCTCAGCCGTTGGCACCGCCTCCTCAGCCTGAATCGGTCGAGGCCCCAGCTGAGATAAGCTTTGATGATTTAGAGACGCCAATAGATGAGCCGGAAGTCATGCTCGAGCCTGATGTTGAAGATAACCAGGCTAACCAAGAGCCGAGGAACTTTGAAGTTGATTTATTAGACGACGATCAGTTCGAGACCTCTCAGCCACCGACCGCCCTGGCTGCTACTGAGCCATCTCAAAAAGAGATTAACGATTCTACTCTTCAGCGCATTCGGAAGACTTTAGAGCAGACTGGCGACCTTAAGCCCTCGCCAGCCCAAAGCGCGCCTTCGGAAACTTTCATGGTACCATCTTCCTCATTGGAGGAGGCTCAGGTGGAAGAAGTGGGCGACATGGATATAGATCAAATTGGCTCTCTTGATGACGATAGTCTAGATCTAGATCCAGGTCACGACGATCTCGATCTATCCGCTAGTTTAGACGATCTTGACGACGAATGAACCCTGAGCTGATAAAGTCTTCCACTAGAGCGATCGATCATCTAGCCTTCGCTTTAGACGTTAACGATCCTCAAATTGCCTTGTGCTTAGTGGAAAGCTTGTCGGGCCGGGTGGGATATTTTAAAATAGGTCTCGAACTCTTCGCCTCTTTAGGCCCCCAGTTTGTGACTGCCGTTAGGGAAAAAGCCCCGGAGAGCGGCCTATTTCTAGATTTAAAGCTCCATGATATTCCGGTTACTGTCGGTCGTGCTGTGAAGGCTTTAGCTTATCTTAAGCCTGATTTATTGACCATACACGCTCAAGGCGGCCAGGCTATGATGAAGGCCGCAGTAGAGGAGGCGGGTGAGAGTGTTATATTGGCCGTGACAGTCTTAACTAGTCTAACGAGCGCAGATTTTCCGTTGTTATCATCGCCAGATAGCTCCCCCAGAGCCTACGCTTTAAGTTTAGCGGATAAAGCTGTAGTGGCCGGCTGCCAAGGCTTGGTGTGCTCCCCTTTAGAGGCCTCCGATTTAAGGGCTAAACTTGGCCCAGAGCCTCTTTTAGTCGTCCCTGGGGTTAGGCCTAGTTGGATGAAGATCTCCAATGATGATCAAAAGAGGGCTGCTTCGGTTGAAAGCGCTTTGGCCGCTGGAGCCGATTTGTTGGTGGTGGGGCGGCCAATTAGACAAGCCCCCGACCCAGCCCAAGCGGCCGAGCGTATCTGTCAAGAGATAGCTTTGGCTCTGAAGCTTTAATTATTTGCTCCTGCCTTTGTTTTTTTTCCCCTTCCAACGGAGTCGCTTTGCCTTTTGATCTACGATTGCTCCATAGTCTTGTTAGCCTCGAACGCCCGGCCCGCTACTTAGGTTGCGAGCCTGGGGCTGAGCCCAACCAAAAACCCGATTCACAGGGTCGTTTGCTTACAGTGGCCCTGGCCTTCGCTGATGTCTACGAAATCGCTCACTCCCATCTTGGCCATAAGATCCTCTATCACCTTTTAAATTCTAAGTCCGGTTTTTCAGCCGAAAGGGTCTACGCCCCTTGGCTCGATTACGAGCTAAAGCTGAGGCAAACTGGCCAACCCTTAACTAGCCTTGAAAGTCACCGCGCCCTTAGCGATTTTGACCTGGTTGGTTTTTCGCTCCAGTACGAACTTGGTTATACTAATATCATTAATATGCTTAAGCTAGGCCGTCTTGAGCCTCGGGCCAGTTTAAGATCTGATAAGGACCCTTTGGTTGTAGCTGGTGGGCCTTGCGCCTCCAATCCCGAGCCTTTGGCTGACTTTTTTGACTTCTTTTTTCTCGGCGACGCCGAGGCCTGGTTTATGGAGGATTTGGAGATAATAAAAAACTGGCGCTTTGAAAAAGCCCCAAAAGCCGAACTCTTTGATCGCCTGGCTGGACGAAAAGGCCTTTATATACCCTCTCTTTTTAGTCCTCGTTACGATAACGGGCGCTTTTCGGCTATAGAACCCTTAAAGAGTGGCTACCTTGGGGCCGAGAGAGCTGCGGCCGTAAGTTTTAGAGAGGCTCCTTTTCCTTGTCGTCAGATAACCCCCTTTGTTAAGCCAGTGCACGATAGGGTGGTGGTCGATATTGCCAGGGGCTGCTCTAGGGGCTGTCGTTTTTGCCAGGCCGGCTATATTTACCGACCCGTTAGAGAGAGACCGGCCGAAGAAGCGCTGAAGTTGATGGATAAGGGCCTTAAATCGACCGGTCAATTGGAGGCGGCCTTTCTTTCATTATCGGCCGGAGATCATAGTCAAATAGAAACTTTAGTTAAATCTTTTATGGATTTTCACGAAGAAGATTCAATAGCCTTATCGCTACCTTCTTTACGGGTTGAAAGCCTCTCAACCTCACTAGCCGAACAAATTAAAAGAGTGCGTAAGACTGGCTTTACCATCGCTCCTGAGGCGGGTTCGGCTAGGCTTAGGGCCGTAATTAACAAAAACCTATCTGAAGAAGACGCGTTAAAGGCGGCCGAGGCCGCCTTTAAGCTGGGCTGGCGCTCTTTAAAGCTTTATTTTATGTGCGGCTTGCCCACGGAAACTGATGACGACTTAAGCGCCATAGCTGATTTGGTGATGAAGATAAAAAAAATAGCCCGCTTGAAGCTAAGCGTGGGCCTAGCCCACTTTACCCCCAAGGCTCACACCCCCTTTCAGTGGCTAAAAGCTTCTAAACCTGATGAAATCGCCGCTCGGCTGGAAAAAGTTAAGGCCCAAACACGCCGCTCCGGGGCCTCCATTGGCTTTAGCGATCCGGGGGCTAGTTTTATAGAATGCTTATTAGCCCGAGGCGATAGGCGCTTAGGTTCGGTCTTGGAAAAGGTCTCCCAAGCCGGGGCCAGATTTGAGGCTTGGAATGATCGCTTTCGGCTTGATTATTGGCTAGAGGCCTTGGAAAGTGAAGCGAGCCTTGGGCTAGATTTAGCCAACCTATTAATTGAAGAAAAAGATACTAGCCAAAATTTACCATGGTCGCATCTTTTTTGCGGGGTTAAAACCGAGTTCCTGATAAAAGAATTAGGGAAAGCCTATCAGGGCCTCTCTACTCCCGATTGCCGCCTGGGCGGCTGTGGGGACTGCGGGGCCTGTCGAGATGGAGTAAAAATTGATTTAGCTAAGGTTAATGAAAAAAACCATAAAGGCCCATCTCTAGAAGTAAACTCACCTCAAAATACTAATTTTGAGGCCCCAGCGGCTAGCGTTAAAGCCAAGGTTATTAGCCCTAAAGCTGGGCTCCTTCAACAAGGTTTTAGGTATGCGGCTAGATTTACCAAAGATTGGCCAATGGTCTTATTGGGTCACTTAGAGATGGTCGAACTTTTTAAGAGGGCCTTTCGCCGGGCTGGGCTCAAACTTATGATGAGCCAAGGATTTCATCCGCAGCCGAAGATGTCTTTTTTAACCGCCTTGCCGGTGGGAGTGGTTAGTTTAGATGAATATTTGCTCTTTTCTCTTCGAGAAGAGCGCAATTCTAATGAAATAATGCGTTGTCTTAGTCTCCCTGATGGCTTAAAAATTAATTATCTAGAAAAACTCTCTTCCTTAGTTGGAAAAATTAAACTAGAATCGGCCGTTTGGGAGGTCTCTTCCGCTCCGGCTGTCTTCTTTAGCCCCCCTCTTCTCCACCCGAGTCAAGTGAGTTATACTGGCGCTAAGGGTAAGATTTTACCTTTTGTCGATTTAGTATCAGATCTCAAAATCCTATCCCCTGAGAAGGTCTCAATTAAGATTAAAGCTGGGCTTGAAGGCACGCCTAGACCGGAGAAAGCGGTTAGGGCCCTTTGGGAGCTAGCCGAGGAGGACGGCCCTATTCTCACCGTGGTTAAGACGAGCACTAACCTCGTTTAATCCTCAAAACTCTCTTCTAACGGGAACCGAAAAAAAACGGGCCCTCAAAAGAAAGCCTTTCAATCATGCCTAACGAGCTGTTAATAAATTATCGCCCCTATGAAACTAGAGTGGTCTTAATGGAAAACCAGGAAGTGGTGGAGTTTCAGCTCGAACGCGGGGCTAAGGGGGCCGGCCTTTTAGGTAACGTATATTTAGGCCGGGTAATCAGGGTCTTACCAGGTTTGCAGGCCGCATTTGTTGATATTGGCTTGGAAAAGGCCGCCTTTCTTTACGTAGACGACGTCTTTGGCAGCGAAAAGGAGTTTACTAGACTACTGGGCCAAGGCCCGGGCATAGAGGAAGCTGAGGATGAAGAGCCGGGGACTCAAAAGACGCCAAGCGAGGTGAGTGAAATTGATGGGCCCCATTATCAACCCATTGAGTCACTTCTCTCAGACGGGCAGGAATTAATGGTTCAGGTCTCTAAAGAACCCATAGGCCAAAAGGGGGCCAGGGTAACGACCCATATTTCTATACCGGGCCGCCGTTTAGTTTTTATGAGTATGGTTAATCACTTGGGAGTAAGCCGGCGCATAGAAGACGAAGAGGAGAGAAAAAGGCTACGTGAGGTTTTGGAGGCCCTGGCCTTTAATAGCGGTTTTATCGCCCGAACCGCAGCCGAAGGAGCCACTGATTACGAAATTAAGGCTGAGGCCAGCTTTTTATCCCAGCTCTGGCAAAAAATTCAATCCGACGCCGCCAGCGCCAAGGCCCCGCAACTTATCCATCAAGAATTGGACGCCACCCTTAAGGCGGTTAGAGATATCTTTACCGATCAAGTCGACCGCTTGGTCATCGACGACGTAGAGCAATTTAAAAAAATTAGGTCTTTTCTAACCGCCTTTTCCCCCGAGCAGACTCCCGACGTGGTCCTCTACGAGGGCTCGGTACCCCTCTTTGACGCCTACGACGTGGAAACCGACCTGGCTCGGGCCTTAAATAAAAAAGTCTGGCTTAAAAGTGGCGGCTACGTGGTCATAGAATCGACCGAGGCCCTCACGGTTATAGACGTTAACACCGGCCGTTACGTGGGCCGTCACAACCTAGAAGAAACTATACTTAAAACTAATTTAGAAGCTGTGCGCGAGATTGCCTATCAATTAAGGCTAAGAAATATCGGGGGCTTAATAGTCATCGATTTTATTGATATGGAAAAAGAGTTAAATAGAGAAAAAGTCTTTCAAGCGCTTAAAGATAATCTTAGGAGAGATAAAGGCAAAACCAAGGTTTTACCCATGAGCGAGTTAGGCCTCATTGAGATGACCCGCAAAAGGAGTAGGGAAAATATTGATCGCTTGATGCGCTCGCCTTGTTTTTACTGTCAAGGCCAGGGCTTTTTACTCTCCCCCATTAGCGTCTGTCACCAGGCCTTTAGGGAATTAGAGGCTGCGGCCGGTGATTATCCACATCAAAAGCTGATCTTAACGGTTCACCCCTCCATAAAGGATCTGATCATCGACGAAGCCCGGCCGGCCTTGGAAGATTTGGAAAAGCGCCTTAAAAGACCTATTTGTATAAAAAGCGACGATAGCATGCATATAGAGGCTTATCTAGTTAAGATTGAGGGCCAAGGAGACTAAAGAAGAAAATTTGCTAGCAAAGACTTAGATTTTTAACCCTAAGGCTGGCCTTTCTTTCGTAAGCGAGCTAACTCTTTAAACTTAAGCTTAGGGGCCGCTAAGAGATCCTCTCGCCTTTAGGCGTTGGTTGTGCGATAATAAGAGTAAGGCTTTTAAAGCGCCCATAGCCGAGTTAAGCTCAGCTAAATTGTCAGCTAATGGGGCTACTCTTAGCTTAATCTGTCTAATCTTGGCTTTACTTTGTTTAGTTACTTTAATTAGGATTTTCTTTAGGCTCTTGCGCCGCCGGAGACCTTAGGCCTAAAAATATTTAAAGAAGCGCGAACTAACGGTGAGTTTGTTTTTTTATTGAGTAACCGTTCACCAAGTCTTTTTTTCCCCACGTTGCGGCTGGTAGCGACTTTCGAGTTGTAATTAAGTTTTAGCAGACCCTTAAGTTCTTAACATTAGTTCTTTTAACGTTTCTACTTAGCTCTCTGCTC
>JAITQT010000101.1 GCA_031288745.1 Deltaproteobacteria bacterium | reverse complement strand
CCTCCTAGTTCTAGGTTAATTTTGGTTCATACCCCACCCAAATCAATAAATTAGGCACCCATCAAAGCCGCCATAATCCTCAAATAAGGTTTATCCTCTACTGAAAGTCCATTTAATATAATTTGAGAAAATTTTTTAAATAAACTCATTATTTTATCTAAATCTTCACTTTTTTTGCCTTCGTTAAGGAGTTGCTTTTTTATGACCTCGATGCGACGATCCTTAAACTCGTTAAGTTTTTTTATTTCCTCTTTCAAAAGAGGATTAATCCTGTGACGGTAGCTCTCTTTATGACGACTGATGATTTGGTTGGCTTGAAAGATCGCGTCTTTGAGTAAGCTTTCAGCCCTACGGATATTTTGCTCGGTTAGAACCAAAGAATTGGGAACCTCTTTTCGGCCGTAGCCAGTCTTAGAAATGATATCTTCCATAGACAACTCTTCGACAAATTTCCCATTTAGGTAACGAAGCCCAAACCAAATGTCTACCGTTGGCGTGGCCGAACGATTGGTGACCACTGCCTCGGTGATAAATATAATCTCATCTTTACTCATTATGTCTTTGAGGCCAATCAAGGGGGCCTCGTCGCGATTAAATAAGAGGCTGCACTTATCGCCGAGCCATTCGAAAATAGGGTGAATGGCCCATAAATAATGAGTGGTCGGCCAGGCCTTACCAGACAAGTTGTTTTGAAGGCTTAGCTTCATTTGTTGAAGGCAAAACTTTTTATCTGGACTTAAGCGCAAAAAACCGTCTTGAGGTCTTATTTCTTCGGGCAACACCGTATTTAACCTATCGGCTAAATCACCAGAAAGACCTATCTCCACTCCTTCCACGCTACTTAAATTTTTAAGAGAATAAGAATCGGTTTCAGCAAAGTAGGAAAAGGCATTTTCTAAAAAATCAATGTCATTAAAAAAGGTCTCTCTCGGCTTTAGGCGAGGCTTATAACTAGAAGAGTTTGAAGAGGACATCAGAGCCTCAAAGGGGTCTAATTGCTCGGCGTATCTATCTATCTCTTGGCTAAAAGACTCGGCCGATAAGCCTTTTTCTATGGCCTCGGCGGTAGCCAGCTCTTCTTCCTCTACGCTAAACTTACCCATCAACAAGCCACTATCGCCTATATTTTTATAAGCTTGTTTTTCTTTATCGACTAAGATTTCTAAAATGCGCAAATCGCCAAAAATTTTGGGGTTGTTGCTTTTGATTTTAAGATACCTGATGTCTGGTCCTCTTTCTTGACCATAGCGGTCGATGCGGCCGTTTCTTTGCTGAAAGACCATCAGAGACCACGGAATGTCAAAGTGAATTAGGCGATGACACAGATAGTGGAGATTTATGCCTTCAGAAGCCACGTCGGTGGCGATCAAAACTCGAACCGGACTCTCCCGGCGTCCAAAATCCTCGACTATGGCCTGCTGCTCGTAATCTGCTTGGGCACCGTGCAAGATCTCAACCGCCTCGGAACTTAAATTTAAATTTGGCTCGTTAATGAGGTTGGTTTTTAAAAAATTCATTGTTTCAAGGCGCTCGGTAAATATCACGATCCTATCATCGGCTCTATCGGCGCTCCAATCGTAAGCCTGACTCTTTAATAAATTTAAGAGTGATTGATAACGAGAAAAACTAGAGAATTCAATTTTTTCCAGGGCCGCCCGAAAATCCTTTAACTTATTGATATCGCTAAAACCGCTATCGCCGTATTTTTTTATTAGCTTTTTAAGTCTCTCGTCGATGCTTTTTAGACAAGCCGCGGGGCTTGAAAATAAAGATTTTTCTAAAATAGTCTTAAACAGAGCCCCAGAATAACCTCGCCTTTTAGCCTCTTGATCCATCTCTAAATTAAGCTCGGCTAAAACGTCGAAGGCTACCTCTTCCAAAGCTGAGGCCAGGCAGCTCTCTTCAAAGACCGAGCGCTCCTTAAAGGCCCCAATGATTTCGTCTTTAACGTCTTTTTTAAGTCTTCTGATGCACAGCTCACCCACCTCTTCTTTGGTATAGTTTTCCGGGTCGGCAATGGCCGTGGGGTTTAAGATGTTCATAAGGGAAGCGAAACTCTTCGAACGCCCGTCGTGCGGGGTGGCTGAAAGCATAATCAAAGCCTCTGATTTATCTTCTAAGAGTTTAGCCAGCCTAGTCCTTTGCCCCTCCTTTTCACCGCGTTCGGCTACGTTATGGGCTTCGTCTATAACGATAATATCCCAGCGAGCGTTTTCCAGATGTTGACGGTATTCCCTATCGCGCTTTAAGGTGTCGATAGAGACGATAGTTTTGTTAAAATGAAAAAAATGGTTATGGTTTACGACTAGTTTGGCACGTATCTTTTGGATCTTACTAGAATCGAGCCTTACTAGGGGAATAGCGAAACGGTTCCATATTTCTTTTTGAAACTGAAGCAACATACTTTTAACTGTGACCACCAAGATGCGTTTGCCTTTGCCGCGTGCGATTAATTCCGACATCAAAATGCCGGCCTCCAAAGTTTTGCCCAAGCCCACGGCGTCGGCGATTAATATTCTAGGCCTTAACATTTTAAGGGCCCGGGCGGCCGGTTCTAATTGAAAATTTAGCGTATCCATGGCCGCCTCATGGCCTATATGCAAATCCGTTTCGGTGGGGGCCGAACGGCGCCAATGGCTTTCGACGAAGAACCTAGATCGCTGAAAACGAGCCGAATCGTCGATAACAAAACGGATCTGGGCTGGATCGACCGGTTCAATATTTTCAAGATCCTCTAAAAAGACGATCTCTTTATCTTTTACTAGCGAAGAGACGCCCAAGCAATATAGGGCGTGTTTACCGCAGGTGTTCAAAGCCGCTTTCTTAACCATCCATTCCTCGCCTCGAACGACGATGCGCATACCCGGTGTAAATTCCATGAGAACCTCTTTTAGTTTGTAATGGTAATAAAATTAAAGACAATGGAACAAAAAAGAAAAAACTAAAATTTCGCCGATAATAAAGTCGCCAAAATATGCCCAGACATTAAAGCCATCCTTAGGATATAGCCTAGGTAGGCTTAATATATTTTCGGGCACCTTCATCATCATCTTTATCGCCATCAACTCCATAGGTTAAGCCGCAGGAGCAATGGCGTCCTCCTTTTTAGCCTAAAAAAGTGGTGATAAAAGATCTCCTAGCCGTCGTCCTTCTGGAGACGGCCAATAAGAGCGGATGGTGTTAATTCTTTGAAATCAAGCCTTTACAGGGCTGATTAAACGTTAATCTCGAAAATGTTATATCCCGCCGTTACGTTCCATTTCATACTTATCCTGTCGCGTGTCTACAACCACAGCTTAAAGAGGGCGAAACTGAGGAGACATGATACTTTGGCCTTTAACCTACATAAGAACATAGCTCACTTTACTCCGCTTACCCTGGTCAAAGCGAGCCTTATGAAACTCATTACTTTAAGGAACGGTAGTTACCTGATATAAGTAAGACTTGCCTTAAGGATATTATAGCGACTAAAACTTTTTTTTTTATTATTCTTTTACTACAGCGCAGGCAGGGTGTATTTAATTAAAAATTTTTCAATTTTTTTTAAGAATTTTATCTATACTAATTGGGAAGTTCTAACAGAGTAACGTAGATCTTTTTGCTGAACTTTTTTAATTTTGTTTGCTATAGTCTCGAAAGCGGGAGCCGCGTTCAATTTGCGTCAGTTTTCTCTTATAAAGGTAGTTGTATGCAACTTTAAAATCGCCAATCTTTGGGAGTGTTGAGGAATTAGGGCCGCTCACTACGGCTATTGTCAACAAGACTCAATTGGAACCTCTTTGGGATGAAATGATCCGGAAGTACCATTAC
>JAITQT010000058.1 GCA_031288745.1 Deltaproteobacteria bacterium | reverse complement strand
CTGAATAACCTTGGAACGATTGTCAAAGCAAATCTTACGGTTACACTCAAGGCTCCTAAAACTGAAAAAACGACGTGTTATAAAATAAAAACAAATTATACGCCTCTTCAAGAAAAGGCATTCCAGTTGGTAGATGAGAAGGTACCAGTGTACCCATAGGAAAAAACAATTTTTTTTATAACTATTGAAAATTACATCCTTTTTTTTTCTTACCCAAGGAACTTCGGTTTAGGCTAGTGCGCCCCACAGGGCCTTGTGGGGCCTGGGGATGACCACGGAGCTAACTATAGAGCCGTCGCGCTCCAACCTATCTTGAGCCGCTCGGCTGGCCGCTTCCACAGGACCTAATTGACCGGTGAAGATGACTTCACCTTTGCCGCCCAAACCTCGGGCCAATCTAATTTCAAGTAAAGAGACGTTAGCCGATTTAGCTATGGCGTCGCCAGCCCAAATGGCCGAGACAGCGGCAAAGGTTTCGATAAGGCCTAAGGCCTCTATTTTTTCAACGTAATTAGTTCCCGAGACGGCTGGGATGACAGCGTTATCGACGTTAGCGATGACGTGACTTTCAACTACAAAGATATTTCCTGCATCGCAAGCCTTTGTGACCGCCGTGGTTACCTCGGCTACGGGACCTGAGACTAGGGTAATAAACTTACCTGGGCAGACGGGGGAGGCAAGTATAAGCTCAACCTCAGAGGCCTTAAGCATTTCGTCGGTCGCCGCTACGGCCACCGGCACAGTTTTAAATTCCACTAATCCTAAAGCGAGGCTCATAAAGATTACCTTTAAGCTAATATCGTTTTAGTCGGCTGTAACGACTATTCGATCTGATAATACTTGTTCAACCTTTCCGTCGATGGAAGAGTGAATAATCGAACCTAGAGACCCTTGAGGCGGCGTAGCTACGACCTCGCCTTTTTTCACTCTATCTCCTAATTTAACTTGGGCTATCGACGGGGTCCCCAAGCTCTGCTTTAAAAGGAGGGTCACCTTTTTAGCCTGGCTGGGGTAATCGGTTAAAGGGGCTGAGAGTTTATCGTAAGATTCAAGTCCCAGCTTATTAATTAATTTAGGGATTGGGTAACGCCTAAATTCTCTAAAAGGGTTAACCTTTTGTGGCTCGAGCTTTTTAAAGGCCTTAGCAGCCTCAGGGCCTAAACGGGCTTTAAGTTCGCGGTTAAGCCGCCAGGGCTGAAGGCCCATGACGCAAACTAGCTCGCATAAGCCGCACTCGCAGCAAAGAAAGACCTGGGAGGGGCCTGGGTTGGCTTCAGTACCAATAAATTCGCTATCTCCCTTTTCACCCATCGTCGCGTATGAGGAAAGCCGCATGACCTTATCCGGGTAAAGTCTATGGCCCAAAAGATATCTGGGACATAAGTCGGTGCAATAATAACAGTGGCAACAAGCGGTCCTAGCTTGACGCATCATTTGAGTTAGCGAGCGACTTTTAGAGCTTATAAGAGGGTGAGACCTATCTAAAACGATGAGCCCCTTGGTAGTTTTAGTAATGGGCGAGTTTAAATCTTCAATTAAACTCCCCATCATTGGTCCGCCATTTATGACCGCAAGATCTTTAATTTTGGCTCCTCCCGAGGCTTCTATTATTTCTCTTACGCTTAAGCCTACTGGGACTTTATAGGTAGCCGGCTTATTAATTTCACCAGTTACGGTTAAATATTTTTCTACTACTGCCCTATCGTCAATAGCCGCGGCCCTTAAGTTCATTAGGCTCTCAACGTTAACGACTATGGCCCCGCGGCCTAAGGGCAGACCACCTTCGGCCACTATCCGCCCCAAGACCTCGTAGATTAAAATTTGTTCGTCGCCTAAAGGGTAGTAGTTACCTAAGCTTTTAATCGAAATAGTAGGAAAATTTTCAGCGGCCTTATTTAGCGCCTTAACCGCTCCATAGTATTTGGCCTTAAGAGCAAAGATCCCTTCCTTAGCCCCTAACGTTTCAACTAGTAGATTTAATCCCTCAATTAGCGACTCCGAACTCGCCTCAGCTAGAGATTGGTCCACTTTAAGGAGTGGCTCGCATTCGGCCCCGTTAATCACAATATATTCCGGGTTAGCGTTTAGCTTTACCGCCGTCGGAAAACCAGCCCCGCCGGCCCCGACGACTCCGGCCTTTTTAGCGGCGGCTATGAGTTGTTCTTTATTCATAGTGTAACCGTTCACCAAGTCTTTTTTTCTCCACGTTGCGGCTGGTAGCGACTTTCGAGTTGTAATTTAAGTTTTAGCATACCCTTAAGAGCTTAACATTAGTTCTTTTGAGGGTTCTACTTAGCTCGGTGCTCCAACCATATATTTTAACTTGGATTAATATTAAAATTACTAAGCTCCTATAGGGGGCTACATTGTTGCGGTATGTGTCTTCCCTTTCAATAGAGTTGGCACCGCAACTTTCTCTCTTGTGAACGGGCCCTTAAACGTTCACATTGGTGAACGGATACGGTAAGTTAATTTACATTAAAAGCCCTAAAAATTGATCGAAGCGCAAAAACCTCTTAAAAGCAAAATAGTCTAAAAATTTAACTAGTAAAAAGGCTCTGTTACAAATTTAAGGACTGATAAAGGTGATTTTTTACGCTTCGATTAAAATTAGGGATTTTAGTTTATCGGCCAAAGATAAGGGTCTTAACCACTAACGGAACCACCCGGCCTCCGGCCACGGGGAGACCAATGTCAAGATAGTCTCCGTCGTCGACCTCGATAGAATCTAGGGAAATTATCTTTTTGTCGGCTAGTTTTGACCTTAACGCTTGACCAAGGCTCTTGGCTAAATCGTTTTCTACCGCGATAATTAGGATATCGTTAAATCTTAAGTAATCGTCTAAAGCCTCAATTAAGCGATCCCTTAGGTTTAGAACTTGATCGTAAGAGGGGTTAAGGGGCCCGGTTAGAGCGATGGCCACTATCTGGTAACCGCCCTCTTCACTGTCTTGAAACCAGTTTAGCTTTTCAGAAAGCTTAGAGGGAAGCCATTTGTAATTATCATCCTCATCTTGAGCGGTTAGCTTTAAGATAGGCAGATTTTTTAAAGGCAAAACCTCTGGGTGACTAACGGTTATAGTCGAGCCGCTTAAGGCTAAAGAGTTGGCCCCGGCCCCAACTACGGTAGCTCTAATGGTTTCATAGGGCTTGATAAAAGGTATTAGGCCTAAAGCTGGGCAAGTGGCGATAGAGCGACCCAACAGGGGCCCAATATCGCCGTAGAGAAAAGGATCTTCAACATTGGCCTCGTAAACGTAGTCGGCCACGCCCCCGCTAAAGGTGAGCGCAGCAAGAGGCCAGGTTTTTTTTAGCCGATGAGCAGTGATAAAGAGATCGAGGTCCTTATCATTAGCCTCAATTAAGCCCAGAGCTTGAGCCATAATTTGACTAAGGCGAAGGCAAAGTTTTTCTAGGGCCTTTAGGTCGGCTACTGAACCAACTTCTAAATCGAGCGAAAGGTCCCTAGCCAAACGCAAATACTTTTCTGATATGTGAAAGATTGTTTTTTTTCTGGTATCAACCGTTATTTGCCTTCCACCAATATCGAGGCAGGAAGTGTCAACGGGCCTTCCGTCTAAAAAAACTGCGATGTTGGTGGTGCCGCCGCCCACGTCTAAATTAGCTAGGGGCTTTTGAGGATCTAGCTTACTAATTTCAGCCGTTCCAGCCCCCCGGCCAGCTAAGATCGATTCTAGATCGCTTCCAGCCGTTGCCACCACAAATTCACCGGCTAGTCCGCTAAGAGTCCTTAAAACGGCTTGGCTATTTTCTTTTCTCGCCGTCTCACCGGTGATTATGGCCGCGCCAGCACTAATGTCGGAGGGCTTAAAGCCTGCTTTCTCGTACTCTTCTTCGACTAAGGCCAAGGCCTTTTCCGCGTCGATTATGTTGGGGGCTAGTAAGGGGGTAAAGCG
The DNA here is from genome assembly GCA_031288745.1 of Deltaproteobacteria bacterium. Classification (GTDB taxonomy): domain Bacteria; phylum Desulfobacterota; class Desulfarculia; order Adiutricales; family Adiutricaceae; genus JAITQT01. The sequence goes on along the minus strand of JAITQT010000058.1, from coordinate 2,522 downwards.
GATAGCGCCTTTGTGGACAATTTTTTTATTGATAATGGCTACTTTAGGCACCGAGGCCGCTCCGGCTAAGTTTTCCACGGTTATGCGGCTAAAGATAACTTGGGTGGTTGTGGTGCCCAAATCGATACCGACGCTGATAAGGTTGTCGGCCAATTTTTTGCGTCCTAAATGCCCGAGCTTTCGGGTTGAAAACCGAGAGGCAAATACTTAAACATTAAAACATAAAATAGGCTAGAGAGTCTATTTAGGGCCATAATGATATCTTGGCGGCCGTCTTCGCCGTCGGGAGAGCCTAAGGCGGCTGCGGCCGACAGTTCAGTCTCTCTTACTTGAGCGCGCAAGCGGTTAAGATATATTGATAACGGGCCCATTTTCCAGCTAGTTTTCATGTGTCTATGCCCGAAATATTTAACCGGATTATGGCTCATATCTTTAATCGTTTGGGGCTCGTAGCCTAAAAGGCGAAACTGAAGAACTTTTTGGCCTTTAAGCTCGGCGGGTAGGAGAGAACGGACAAAAGAAAGGATTTCTTCTAAATCGTTGACAAAATCATCTCGCCCAAGTTCAGCTCCTTTAAGCTGAGCGCAAATGATTTCAGCGCATAAGCTATCTAGCTTACCGCGAAAGATGATAGTGGGGTGATTTTTATTTACCAACGAGCGGCCCGATAGATGAGTTAGCCCCTCAGGCTTATGGTCGAGGGCCTCCCCGTTGGGGCCTATATATGAGCCGGGAGGAAGAGGTCTAAAAAAGGCGTCTTTAAGAGCGTTAATAGGGGCGTCGTAGAGGGGCTTTATACCGCGATCTTTAAGAAAATCGAGGGCCGCCGGGGTAGGCACCGTGCCCGGCGGGATGGTCCAAGCCTCAACGACGCGATCTTTTAAAAGCCGTCTTAGCTCGGTTTCGGTCAGTGCTTTCATAAAAACCCTTCTTAGCCTTAAATTAGTGGCTTAAAAAATTTTCAATAAAGTTTAGTTGTAGCCTTATTGCTCGTACCAGTTAGCCGGATAGACGACGTAGAAAAATCTAACAAAACCAGCGGCGGAAAATTCTATGGTCGATTTAGCGGGAATAAATATAACCTCTCCGGCTTTAGCCGAGATTTTGCGTCCGTTGATGAGGATATCTAAAACTCCCTCTATCACGTAGTCTACCTCGTCGTAGTTAAGGGTCCACTTAAAGGTAGATTGGTCCATCTCCATGACCCCAAAGCCGAGCCTGGGGCTTTCAGGAAGAGAGCTAATATCTTTTAAAAAGACTTTATCGTCTTGTTTGCCTGTGTCAAAGGGCTCGGGCTTTACTTGACTGAGGCGAACGCCCATGATGCCGCTGGGATCGAGTTCTTTCCAAGAAGGAGTCGGGGGACCTGGTTGAGGTCCGCGATTTTCTTTAAGGATCTCGGCGATTATCTGACGCACCATGTCTTTAAGTTCATCTTTATTAATCTCGGCCATTATATTCTCCCTAAAGGCTAGTACTACAACAGTAGATCATTTATTTAATCATCAACATTCTTCTCAAATTACTAAAGATAAACGAGGAAACAATTTTTTCCAATCTGAATAGAACGATTTTGAAGAGGTTTTTAACCTATAGCTAATAGTTTTAAAAGCTTTCATAACTAAAGAGTCATCCCCCGTTAATACTGCGCTAAACAGATCGTCCTCTCCCTCATTAACGGCTTTGTAAACCTATTTACCTTGCTCGGAAAGATCATCTAAAGCTAACTGAGAACTTCCCGCGCATGAGTTGCAAAAACAGATGACCCACAAATACTATAAGGAAATGCCGCCGCCAGCCGCTCCAAGACCTTCCTTCATAGTGGTCCAAGTGAAGATCCGATTTACATTCTTCAAAGCATTGCTCTATCGGCCATCGCCGTAGCGCCAGTTCCGGAATTTTTCAGCTGGTGTATCCTCCGCAGCGTTACTGACAGAATATTTGACACTTCCGTCACTCAATTGCCTCGCGGGTAGCCATACCTTCTCGCCTGATAACCCATTGCTGGACTCATAAACCCGGAGAAGTTTTTCATACCCTAGCACCAACCCCTTAGAACCGAGCCCAAATACCACCTCTCTCCATTGAGTTTCGGATTCACTAACTATCCGCCTCGCCTCCATTGGCTTTTCATCAGCTTTTGGCTTCGTTGGCGGTCGGCCTCACCCTGACCAAGCTGGAGTAGACACTTGCGGCTCAGTCACGAAGAACTTGTCGTCAGAGTGGATTGTGGCAAAATATCTAACCCCATTCGGTAATCCTTTCAAAAAGTCGGCGTCATGGCCGAATGCCCCATCGGCAGCGACAAAATCAAAGGAAAACTGCCCGTCGGCCTGGATGGAATTGACCAAATCCAAAGCGATCTCGTTTTTCGTCTTGAAATTCATGTCGTCAGGAATGCCGGTTTTTTTCCTTTTCTCGGCGAACTCTTTTTCAGTCCACTGGTCCGGCAAGTACTGCCGGCTTTCAATAAGCCCGTATCCATGCCGGCTGGAATAGCCAGCCACCACAAAGGCCAGGCA
>JAITQT010000037.1 GCA_031288745.1 Deltaproteobacteria bacterium | reverse complement strand
GTACGGAAAAAACCCTATATGTTTCTACGCCAGGTTACATTTGATATCATATACACCGTTATATTAAAACAAAAAAACACTATCTTGTGGGAGGAATTTATCAAACAAAAAATAAAGTGGTTTTTTCTGTTTGCTCAATGTTAAGATCTTAAGGGTATGCTAAAACTTAATTACAACTCGGAAGTCGCTACCAGCCGCAACGTGGGAAAAAGACTTGGTGAACGGTTACTTTTCCGGCAATTTGAAAAATATATCAAAGGTAACCTTATAGCGTATAGTATGCACTAATAAAATCTCAAAGAGCCTTAGGCCTTCTAGAAGGGCTTTTAAACGGTTACAGTATTGGTTAACCACTGGCCGTAGTCTTTTTTGGGGCCCAAAGGGGCCAGCGCTTTTTAGGCGGTTTTGGCCACCTCGTTATCGTAGATAAGAATAGGCTCTTCTTTATTTAAGATGACCTCAGCTGATATTAAGCACTCCCTGACGTTTTCTATGGTCGGCAAATCGTACATAATATTGAGCATAGCGTGCTCTAAAATGCTCCTAAGGCCGCGAGCCCCGGTCTTACGCTTTAAAGCTTCAGTCGCCACCGCCACTAAAGCCTCTTCAGTAAATTTAAGGTTTACTCCTTCAAACTTAAAGAGCTTTTGATATTGTCTAATTAGAGCGTTTTTAGGCTCTTTAAGTATTCTAACCATGGCCGTCTCGTCAAGCTCGGAAAGAGAGGCTAGAACCGGTAAGCGGCCTACGAATTCAGGGATAAGCCCAAACTTTAAAAGATCCTCTGGCTGGCAATCGGCTAAGAGTTCGCTTTCACTACGCTCTTGACTGCGATCAGTAATTGGGGCGGCAAAACCCATAGTCTTTACCCCAATGCGGTTTTTAATTATCTTATCAAGCCCAACAAAGGCTCCGCCACAGATAAAGAGGATATTGGTGGTATCGACCTTAGTTAGCTCTTGTTGGGGATGCTTGCGGCCCCCTTTGGGGGGGACTGCGGCTACTGTGCCCTCAATAATCTTAAGGAGCGCTTGCTGAACTCCTTCGCCAGAGACGTCTCGGGTAATAGAGGCGTTATCGCTCTTGCGGGCCACCTTATCGACCTCGTCGAGATAAACGATGCCTTTAGAGGCCTTTTCCACGTCATAGTCAGCCGCTTGCAGTAAGCTAACGATGATGTTTTCAACATCCTCGCCCACATAGCCGGCTTCCGTTAAAGCGGTAGCGTCGGCTATAGAAAAGGGCACGTTTAAGATCCTAGCTAGAGTCTGGGCTAGGAGGGTTTTACCGCAGCCAGTCGGGCCTAAGAGTAAGATATTGCTTTTAGATAGTTCCACCCCATCGGGATCGGGCGGCGACTCGATCCTTTTATAGTGGTTGTAGACGGCCACCGAGAGGATCTTTTTAGCTTGATCTTGACCAATAACGTAGTCGTCTAAGATAGCCTTAATCTCGTGGGGTTTGGGAATGCCCGCGCCGGAGGAGGCCGGCTCGGTATGGTCTTTAGATATTATTTGGCGACATTGCTCAAGGCAGAATTCGCATATATGGATGCGCTCCGGATCTGGGCCAGCTATCATGCGGACCCCTTCCCGCTGAGGTTGACGGCAAAAGGCGCAAACTGGGGGATTCTTTGTTTTTTCGTCAGACGGCATAATCTTTCTCGCATTAAAGACCCGCGACCAAAGTCGGAGGTGGATAGGGCGGCCTTAACCGCGGTGGGGCGCTTTAAGAAGCGCAGGGCTTAAAACTTAGGCTATTTAAGAAGTTAGAACCTTAAATATAGCGCCTAAATTGACATCCTCCCCTCTCTTCAAAAGGGGATTGATACGGAGCCTAAAGCAAAAGTCCTTCAAGTCTCTTTATTAGGGTTGTGGTTTCGGCGGCTAGCTTGGTGGGCCATGTAATCCACCGGCCTTGAGCGCGGCCTACCCGGCTGTGAAAATATTTAAAGCGCTGACGAAGAGCCTTATATCTCCGCCAAGGAAGGAGTTTAATGGCGATTAAGATAAAGAGAATCTAAAAAGTGAGCTTAATTAATGATAGTATTACTTTTTAGCTCATTAGAGTAAGCTTTGAAAAGCTTACTTAGACTTAGGGGCCGCCGTATCTTTGCCCTCAGCTTTAGCTTTATGGTCTTCTGCTGGCGGCGGGGTTGAGCGGCGATCGATAACTAAATCGATTAGACCGTATTGTTTAGCTTCCTCTGGGCTCATAAAGTTATCGCGGTCAGTATCAACGGCAATTTTTTCTAGTTTATGGCCAGTGATATCACTTAAGATTTTGTTAAGAGCCTCTTTAGTCCGGCGCATCTCTTTGGATTGGATCTCAATGTCAGAGGCCTGCCCGTGAAAGCCGCCCGTAGGTTGGTGGATCATTATCCTAGAGTGGGGGAGAGCCCCGCGTTTACCTTTAGCGCCAGCGGCTAAAAGTAAGGCCCCCATACTGGCGGCCTGACCGAGGCAAAGGGTGTTGACGTCGGGCTTTATAAAGCGCATGGTGTCGTATATGGCTAGCCCAGCAGTCACTGAGCCTCCGGGGGAGTTTATATATAGATGGATATCTTTATCAGGATCCTCAGCTTCTAAAAAAATAAGCTGAGCACAAATTAGATTAGCCACCTGGTCGTCCACAGGGGTACCTAGCAAAACGATGCGATCTTTTAATAGTCTAGAATAAATGTCATAGGCTCTTTCGCCTCGGTTGGATTGTTCGACGACGATAGGTACGTACATAATTATATCACACCTTAAGGTTATTTTTTCGGTCTAACCGACTAAACGGTTCTTTTATATAATAGTCATTGTCAGCCAAAAAACAAGGGCTATAACCGAAAAAAATTAAGATTTAAGTCAAATTTTAGGGCCGAGATAAAAAAAAGAGGGAAGTTCGGCACTCTTAGGCCCAAGATAAGCCGCTGATAGGGCTTTTTTAAAAATTTGGTTTTTTTTTGAGGTGTCCGTTCACAAGAGAGAACGGTGGCAAGCCGATTGAAAGGGACGACCCATACAGCAGCAATGTAGCCCCCTATAGGAGCTTAGTAATTTTAACATTAATCAAAGTTAAAATATATGGTTGGAGCAGAGAGCTAAGTAGAAACGTTAAAAGAACTAATGTTAAGAACTTAAGG
>JAITQT010000022.1 GCA_031288745.1 Deltaproteobacteria bacterium | reverse complement strand
GGAGTGTCTCTCTTGCTTGGATAAAAATTTCCCCTCCATATTAAATCGAGAGTAACCGTTTACAAGGCCTCTTCAAGATCTTGTTTTCCACTTCCCGTTCGACTGAAGAAAGGCCTAGGCCAATTTTGAGCTAATGGTTGGGATGGCCCTTACAATTTGAAAAATTCATTTAAAGACAACCTTATATCGTTAAGAATGCGCTGCTAAAATTTTAAAGCGCGGCAGGCCTTCTGGAAGGGCTTGAACGATTACATTTATTGTTACCGTTCACCAAGTCTTATTTTCCCCACGTTGCGGCTGGTAGCGACTTTCGAGTTGTAATTAAGTTTTAGCATACCCTTAAGTTCTTAACATTAAGTTCTTTTAACGTTTCTACTTAGATCTCTGCTCCAACCATATATTTTAACTTTGATTAATGTTAAAATTACTAAGCTCCTATAGGGGGCTACATTGCTGCGGTATGTGTCGACCCTTTCAATAGGCTTGGTACCGCAGCGTTCTCTCTTGTGAACGGGCCCTTAAACGTTCACATTTGTGAACGGACTCCATTTATTTAGAGCGTAAAGGGTTTTTAAGACCTTTCAGCCGATCGACGAGGCATTCGATTATGAAACTACTTCCCATTAGCTTACAGACTTTTCAAGATATAATAGAAGGCGGTTACCTTTACGTCGACAAGACTAAATTCGTCTATGAGGCTGTTTCCCAAGGGAAGGCCTATTTTCTGTCGAGGCCTCGCAGGTTTGGAAAAACCTTACTGTTAAGCACTTTCGAGGCCCTTTTTAACGGCCCCACCAACCCTAACGGCCCCCCTCAGGGGTTATTCGCAGGTCTATGGATTAGCCAAACCGATTACGATTTTACCAAAAGATACCCTGTGGTTAATCTCGACATGTCTGGCAAAAGTGACAGCCCCGAAACTCTCGAACAAAGACTCAAGGACCGTTTGCTGACTTATGCAAGTCTGGAAAATCTTGATATTTCCGCTTACTCTTTAGACATGATGTTGTATAACCTTATCGAAGGTTTGAACTACAAATACGGGACCAGAGTAGTCGTTCTTATAGACGAGTACGACGCGCCGGTAAGCGATAATCTGGCTAATATCAAAGTAGCGAAAGCTAACCACGATATCCTAAGATATTTCTATTCAGTTCTCAAATCCTGCGACAGGTACCTTCATTTCGTTTTTGTTACGGGTGTGACCAGCTACGCCTTTATGGGCATATCCTCTGGACTCAATCACCTAAATGATTTGACTTTGAATAATAAATTCGCTGGCGTTTGTGGCTTTACCATAGATGAATGTGACGATTGTTTCAAGGAGTGGTTATCTTACTGCTTAAAAACGCTCACGATAGAGGGCCGTATAGCACCTAACTCCACGCTAGCCGATCTTCGCTCTCGGATGTTTAATTGGTACGGCGGTTATAGTTGGGACGGCAAAACTAGAGTCCTAAACCCCATAGACATTTTAAATTTTTTTAATAAATTAAGATTTTCTAATTATTGGGCCGATTCATATCCTTCGGTTGCCTTCCTTTCTAATATGGTAGGAGATGACCCTTTTGTTCTGGTCGATGTCGAGTATAAAAGGGTCTCCCATACCTCCCTAGCTATGGCCGAGGTAGGGGCCCTAGAAACGGTTCCAGCGCTTTTTTATACCGGCTATTTGACGGTTGACAAAATTTTCCACGATCTATACTATGGTACGACTCTTTCTTTAAAAGTCCCCAACTTAGAGATTCAGCGCCTCAGCGATAAAGTCTTTTCTGATTCAATCTTTAAAATATTAGCTTATAATCCTCAAAGTGAAAGCCAGGCCTTAGAAAGGGCCTTTGTGGCCAGAGATGGCCCGAAGATTACCGAAATCTTCACCTCTCTCTTTACCTCTCTCTTTGCCTCTCTTGCAGCTATCCATTACCAGGATGAAAACGAAAGCTTTTATCACCGCTTAATTTTCGCATACCTCTTTAAACTCGGACGCCTGGTTTTTTCAGAGCAACCAGTGGCCATAGGGATGTCCGATATTGTTTTTAATTGGCCTAAAAAAGCCTTATACGCGATTATCGAGGTTAAATATGAAAGTACGGTCGATGATACAAATATTGAGGAGAAACTAACCCAATTAGCTCAAAAAGCATTAAAAACCATTGACACTAAAGATTATTGGCATCCTTATAAGGCCCAAGCTAAAACTCTAATCAAAATAGGAATCGGTGTGGTCAGCCGTGGTCGCTGCCTAGCCCTGACAGACTAGTTCTTTTAAGTTGAGTAGCGATATTGTAACGTTTGAGGCCCCTAAGGCTTGACCTAAGTTTTATACTTATGGTAACGTAAAACATCTATAATGGTTTACTTAAATCGATTGAAGTCGATTAACTGTTTGATTTTCTTAGTTAATTATGGTAAAAATTGCTAAATTTAATAATACTGCTAAAATACAGTTCGGTACTTTAATATATTGGCATTTTAGCATTTAATTACGAAGTTGAAAAGATAGCCGGATATGGTTGATTTTGTTCTTTCAAATGATGATAATTACCGTCGTTGAAGTGGTTAATTTGGCTTTGATGTTGACTGAACAAAGATTTATTGAGATTCGCATTCGCATAGATCAGGACCATTTAACCTGCTCTTTGCTTTCCCACCTTCAACTTTCTGGAAGATCTCAAAAAATTTAGGGGAGTTAAATTAAACAGGTCGAATCCTTTCGAAAAAAATTATCTCGAAGATTATTTTTGTTGACGAACGATTTAGGATTTGATATTTTTTATAATCTGCCATGGTCGTTCGACTGTGGCCCTCTTTACGCTGGGGTGCCGCCAAGTAATTGGTGGCTGAGAAACACCCATTGAACCTGAGGCGGTTAGTACCGACGTAGGAAGCGTGCAAGCCGATAAGATTTGTGAAAAAACTCGACTTAAGCACACTTCTTTTGATTAGACTCAAAAGGAGTTTTTTTATGCCCGAAAAAGATTTTTCTTCCCTTCCTCCCTTCCCCTGGAGCGGCTGCGGTGCCAACAAAGAGAGAGTCGGCAGCCGGTTTTCCCTCTACCCTCTTGATAATAATTATTCTCAAATCATTTTAGAGAGCTTGGCTAGGATAGAGGCTAGCAAGATATTTAGTCAAACAGACGCATTAAGCACCCTCTTCCGAGGAAATTTAACACATATCTTTGATTGTCTATCAGCTTTCTTTATCGGTGCCTATAGGGATGAGCGCCATCTCTGCCTAGAGGGTCTAGTTAGCTGCGGCTGCCCTGGCGATTGTGATAGCGATAGCCCGCCCCCGACTGACGATAAGCGTTTAAACCGCTTTAAGCTTACTAAAAGGGATTTTCCTCTCAAGGCTAAGCTCTCTCTTTACCCTTTAGGGATAGTAGATTACCTCCCGATTATCGCTAAAGTAATACGCTTGGCCGAACAAATGGGCCTTAACCCTCGAGTAATTCATTACGTCACCCGGATAGACGGTGCTGCTTTAAAGATCTTCGACTATTTAGAAGCCGCAGCCATGATAGTTCAAAAAGAGGTCAGTCATTTTGTTCTTCACTTTACTTTGTCCGCCGGGAGTCACACTTTAGAATGATAACCATTAATTTAGGGATAAATTATGTTTAAGCTAAAAGAGAGCTTTGAGCCTTGGAAGCTTAGGGAGGCTCTCTTAGTTGGAATCGTTTCGGTCGTTTTTGGCGTCGTTTACGTGGCCGTCACCTACTTATCGGTCTTTTTGGCCACCCTTATTTCATTTACTGGATTGGGCCTTTTAGTCTACGAACCCATCTACGGGGTTTGGTTTATGGCCTCGACTTTTATCGCCTATTTTATTAGAAAACCGGGAGCAGCTATTATGGCCGAAGTTCTGGCCGCCTTTTTGGAAGTCTTAATGGGTAACGTCTTCGGCCCGTTAGTCTTACTTTCGGCGGCGCTACAGGGCCTGGGGGCCGAGCTTGTCTTTTTAGCCTATGATTATAAAAACTATAGCCTAAAAGTTATGATCTTAGCCTCTTTAGCTTCTGGGCTAGTTAGTTTTGGGTTGGGTTTTTTTATAAGCGGTTTTACCTTACTCTCTTTTGGGCTCATTTTAGTCATGCTAGCCATAAGACTTATAAGCTCGGCCTTCTTTGCCGGTTATCTCTCCTATTTTTTGGCCGTAAGGTTGGAAAAGACGGGCCTAACCAAGGGCTACGGGCATAGGGCTAGCTAATGGAGAGAGAAGATACGCTTAAGGTCAAGGACCTTAGCTTTAAATTTAACCAAAACGAGGCCTGGCTAATAAATAATTTGAGCTTTAAGCTAAAGGAAAATGAAAGGGTCCTTTTAATGGGCCCCTCGGGCTGCGGGAAAAGCACTCTAGCCTATTTGCTCTCCGGGCTTTATCCTGAGTATGCGGGTATTAGTAAGGGTTCTATTAGCTATAGGAGTTTGGAAATAGCCAATCTTAAGGCCGAAAGGAGGGCGGCTATAGTTTCGATAGTCTTTCAAAACCCAGACGATCAGTTCTCTATGGAATCGGTCGAGGGCGAACTCTTCTTCGCCCTGGAAAATGCGGCCTATGGGGGAGAGTATCAAGCCAAAGCTGCCGAACTCTTAGCTCTAGTGGGTCTTAAGGGCTTTGAAAAGCGTAAAACTGAAGATCTTTCTGGAGGTGAAAAGCAAAAGCTCTCTTTAGCCACGGCCCTAGCGGTTAAGCCTAAGTTGCTTATCCTTGACGAGCCTTTGGCTAATTTAGATAGAGAGAGCGCCCAAGAGATAGTGGCCATACTTAAGAGACTATCTAAAAAAAGACTGGGCTTATTAATAATTGATCATCGCCCTGATTTCTGGCTCGAATTTATTGATAGCCTAATGCTCGTAGATAATAACTTTCGGGTGGTCAATCTTAAACTTAGCCCTAACGAGGCCAAAAAAAATTTAGACATCTTTAAGAGGTTACAAATTTTTTTTCCTAGCGGCAGTGGCTTTTCTTACTATGGAGAAGACACGCAAGTTAAAGATAAGCGCCCTTGGGCCGCTCAATCGGAGCTAATGGTTAGGGCTGAAAACCTTACCCTACAAAGAGGGGCAAAGCTAATATTAGAGGGAGCTTCTTTTAAAGCTTTTAAAGGAACTCTAACTGCCGTTTTGGGCCCCAGCGGCTGTGGTAAGAGTAGTTTACTTATGGCTTTGGCCGGAATTATAAAGATAAAAGGGTGGCTAGATATCAAAGGAGGCGTCGGTCTAATCTTTCAAAACCCAGGCTTTCAATTTTTGAGCCAAACGGTTAGGAGCGAAATAATTCTTTCTCTGACCCACAAAAGGGGAGATAGTCAAAGTCTCGAGCTGATCGAAAAGGCCCGAAACCTAGCGGCTAGTTTCACTCTAGCCGATTTTTTAGATCGCTCCCCTTGGCAGCTAAGCCAGGGCCAGCAGCGACGTCTAGCCGTCTTATCTATGCTGGCCGCTCAAAAAGAATTTTTGCTTTTAGATGAACCGACCTACGCTCAAGACCTTCAATCCACCGTTGGCATCATGAGTCTTTTAAACGACGAGCTTAAAAAGGGTCTGACCGCAATCATGGTCACCCATGACTTAGAGCTGGCTAGGGCTTATGCCGACGAGATTGTGATTTTTAATAATAAGAGACTTAAAGTTATAGATACTGATAGGTATAGGTCTTTTTAAAAAAAATAATTTTATTGGCCGCTCTATGTCTAGCTTAAATCCTGGCGCAAAATTTTTATCTATACTTATAACCGCCATCGTTCTATCACTAAGTTACCGGACTAAGACCAATATCATCGTCGCCATCGCGGCCCTGGTTTTGACCTTAACTTACCGAGGTCTTAATTACCGAAGGCTTATCTTGATTTTGGGGCCCTTCGTCCTAACGGCCTTTGGCTTTTTTATGACCGCCCTGTTGTTTGCCGACGAGTCGGCTAATTTTACCGGAACTTATGGAAAATCTGAATTTAACGTTAATTCCATGGCCACCGCCTGGCTACTCTCAACCAGAATTATGGCCTTTGGCTGCTTAGCTATCCTCTTTACCTTAACCACCGAACCGGAAGCTTTTTTTCGTAGCTTACGACAGCAATTTAAGCTCTCTTCCAAGTTTGCCTTTGGACTATTGGCCTCCTACCATTTTTTGCCCACTATTAGAGGAGAATACTTTATGGTTCGAGCCGCAGCTAGAGTCAGAGGCGTAAGGGTTTGGCCCTTATCGCCGAGGCTGATTATCCCTATTTTGGTTAGGGCCTTTAGGCGCGCCGATAATCTAGCCATGGCTATGGAATCAAGGGGCTTTAATCCCTTAGCCCCAAGGGGACAGGCCATAACTGTGCCTTTAAGAGTGCGAGACGCCTTATTTATGTTGTTTCCGGTTTTAGCGGTTATTTAATAAATTAGGAAGATTTTGGGGTCCAAAACAGCGGGGAAGGGGGGTTATGGTCGAAAAAAATAAAGCCTATAATTGGAAAGCTTAGAGAGGCTTTTCTAGGTGGAAGATTGGTCTAAAGGGCTAAAAATATGATTAAGAGTTAGTCGTAAAATTACTTAAATAAACAACTGATTTTTAATTAAAGATTCTTAAATCGAGATATTTTTAAGCTATTTTTCTAGTTATCCTTTCGGCCGCTATGACCAAAATTACGGTCGCCAGTAACATAACGGTCGATAAGGCGTATATTTCCGGGCTTAAACCCCTTTTGAGAGAAGAGTAGATAAAAATAGGTAGGGTAACGCTTTCAGGTCCGTGGGCGAAAAAACTAATGATGAAATCGTCTAGAGAGAGGGTAAAGGCCATCATGGCTCCGGCTAAGACCCCTGGGGTTATGAGTGGTAAGGTCACCCGATAAAATAGATAAAAGCTTGAGGCGTAAAGATCCCTAGCCGCTTCGTCGGTTTCTTTATTTAACGTAGCTAAGCGGCTTCTAACCACCAAAGTAACAAAAGAGATTTGAAAGGTTACGTGGCCTATGATTAAAGAGCCTAGCCCCAAATCGAAAAGGCTAGAGAAGAAACGCAGGGCAGAAAAGGCCAAAGTCAAGGCCACTGCCATGATAATATCTGGCACCACCACTGGTAAATTAATAATTAGATCGATAACCTTGTGGGCGCTCTTAGGCCAGGGAGCGCGATCTAGGCCTAAAGCCAGAGCGGTGCCTAAAATGGTGGCCAAGGCGGTGGATACGGCGGCTAGGATTAAACTATTGAGCGCAGCTTGTAAGATATATTCGTTATTAGCTAGTTGGGTGTACCAACGAAGGGTAAAGCCCTTCCACGAAAGGCCGAATTTAGTATCGTTAACCGAAAAGACGGCCACGGCCACGGAAGGTAAATAGAGAAGGAAAATCACTCCCACAGAAATCAGAGCCAACCAAGGTCTTTTTTGCGTTTTCATCTTCTTTTTCACCTGGACCCTGGGTTTAGCCACGGGAGAAATGGCATACTCTATCTTAATCTGACAAGTGTTGCGAGTAAGTCCACTCGTACCGGTCGCCCCTTTTGAGCGACTGCATTTGTTGTGGCAGGTTAGGAGGCTAGTAAAATTTTTCTATTTTTAAGCCCTTAAAAATGGCTAGGCTTAGGAGAGTAAGAACCATAAGGGCTAGTGATAAAGCCGCCCCGAAAGGCCAATCTCTGGCCTGGCCGAATTGCTGCTGAATTAAGTTTCCGACCATCATGGTCTTGGCCCCGCCCAGAATATCGGTAACCACGAACATGGCCATGGCCGGAACAAAAGTGACTATTATACCCACCGATAGCCCTGGCCAGGTTTGAGGTAAAATTGTTTGCCTAAAGACGGCTATTTTGCTAGCGTAAAGGTCAGCGGCCGCTTCCAATAAATCCCAGTTTAGTCTCTCGACACTAGCGTCTAGCGGTAAGGCCAGAAAGGGGAGAAAGGTGGTGACCATGCCTAGGTAGACGGCAAAAGAGCCTGGGTAAAGGGCCGCTCCAGGCTCGATTAGACCAAGCCAGGCTACAAATTTGGCCGGAGGCAATTGCGGGCTTAAAACCAAGAGCCAAGCGTAAGTTCTAACCACCACGTTGGTCCAAAAGGGAATGACAATCAAAATGAGCCAAAAGACCCGGGTTTTGGGTGGTCTTGTGGCCACGTAGAAGGTTAGCGGGTAAGAGAGGATTATGCAGATAGCGGTGGTGACGAAGGCTAGGAATAAGCTTCGTAAAAGGATAAAAATAAAATCAGAACTCCAGCCAAAGAGGCTAAAGCCAAATAACCGTTTGATGTTGACTAAATCAAAACCCCATACAATCTCTCCAAATTGTCCTCTAGTGGCTAAGGCTATGGCCACCAAAGCTAAACAGGGTAGGGTTAAAAAAGCCAAAAGCCAAGCCAGCGGAGGGCCGGCTAGGGCTAGGCCCCAGAGGCGTCGCTTTTTAACCGGGCTAATATGGCCAAAAAATTTAGCGACAGAAGAGTGATTTTTAGCCATAGCCATTTATCCTATTGCGCTCTGATATTGGCTCGGGCGCTGGAAATAAAAGGCGAAAATTGAAAACGGCCCGGGTGCGGTAGGCTACCCGGGCCTCAATTAATTAAATTTAAGACATTAAAAAATCTAGGCCAAAGAAGAGTGTCCGTTCACAAATGTGAACGTTTAAGGGCTCGTTCACGGAGAGAACGTTGCGGGGCTAAGCCTATTGAAAGGGACGACACAGACCACAACAATGTAGCCCCCTATAGGAGCTTAGTAATTTTAACATTAATCAAAGTTAAAATATATGGTTGGAGCAGAGAGCTAAGTAAAAAGCTCAAAAGAACTAATGTTAAGATCTTATGGGTATGCTAAAACTTAATTACAACTCGAAAGTTGCTACCAGCTGCAACGTGGGGAAAAAAAACTTGGTGAACGGTTACCTAAAATATAAACCAAACAAAGTAACGCAGCGAATTTAGAGCCCAGCTGGCCTTCTAAGAAGCGCTCGTTACAATGTTTTGGCAATAGACATTTAGTTAGAAAGATTATCTAGGGCCACTAAGTCATCGGGAGGGAAAAATAAGATGACTTCGTCACCGGGAGAGACATGGTTTTTGGTGGTAGTGCGGACCCTAACTGGACCAGGGTCTAAGAGTAAATCTTGGCTTTGACCTCGGTAGATAGTTTCTAGCACTTTAGCGTCCACCCAGTTTGTATCAAGAGAGCAGGCAGGATCAGCCATGCGAATATGTTCCGGCCTTATGGCCACACGGCCCTTATCCCACGGAGGTGCTTGGTTTAAGCGTAGAGAAAAACGCTTTGAACCTAGAGCGGTGGTGACCAACCCGTTGTCGTGGCGTTCGGCATCTAAAATGTTGGCCGCGCCCAAAAATTCAGCCACAAACTGGGTCTTGGGTTTGGAGTAAACCTCGCGGGGAGTTCCGGTTTGAATGACTTGCCCCTTACTCATAACCGCCAAGCGATCGGAGATCATCATGGCTTCGTCTTGATCGTGAGTGACCAAGATGAAGGTGGTATCGAGCTGACGCTGCAAACGGCGAAGATCTTCTTGCACTCTACTACGTAAGTGGGCGTCTAGGGCGCTCATGGGTTCATCTAATAATAGGATTTGGGGTTCGTTGACCAGGGCCCGAGCCAAGGCGACTCGTTGTTTTTGACCGCCGGATAATTGGTGAGGAAAACGTTTTTCCAAACCGTTCAAATCCAGCATTTCCAAAGTGGTGCCTACTTTGTTTTTAATTAACCCTGCCTCGAAGTTGCGAGCCTTCAGACCAAAGGCGACGTTTTCGAAAATATCGAGGTGAGGAAAAAGAGCATAACTCTGGAAAACCGTGTTGACCTGACGTTTGGCCGCCGGAAATTGGGTGATATCATGACCGCCCAAAAAAACATGCCCGGAATCAGGCAACTCCAGGCCGGCGATAACGCGTAGCAAAGTGGTTTTACCACAACCAGAAGGGCCAAGTAAAGTAAAAAATTCACCCTTCTGGACCTCTAAGTCCACGCTGTTTAAGGCTTTTAGGTTGCCATAGCTTTTAACGGCCTTGGCCACCAACAGTCCTAATTCAATCTGGCTTGTCAATTCCTCTCATACGCCTCCCTTTAACCCATTTAAGGTCATTGTGGGGCCGCTTTTTTTAGGGATCGCCGACAGAAGACTATTTCGCATAAAATATAGCCGCAGCCTTTTGGCCGCGAAGTATTTTTTTAGGACCATTGGGTCCCTGTGCCTTGGGAAGGCGGGCGTTTTAATCTTTTTCTCTGGGGCGAGCAGCTCCCGACCTGCTTAAATCCCCTAACAGGGATTTATAAATTTATAACACAATCGCGTAGGTTTTGCAATCATAAATTTGATCGTAGCGCAAAAACCCCTCTCGAAAAAAAATCTCTGAATATGGAGTCGGGAGCATTTTTTTTCTGCCGACTCCAAAAAAAAATTATTATTGATTTATATTCGCAATAAG
>JAITQT010000440.1 GCA_031288745.1 Deltaproteobacteria bacterium | reverse complement strand
TGTTAAAATTACTAAGCTCCTATAGGGGGCTACATTGCTGCGGTATGTGTCGTCCCTTTCAATAGGCTTGGCACCGCAGCGTTCTCTCTTGTGAACGGGCCCTTAAACGTTCACATTTGAGAACGGACACTCAGACTTTAGCCTAAAAAAATGAGGCCTTTACCCGAAAGCCCCACACCTAAGGCAATTAAGAGAGGCTGGACAAGGAGAGGAATTTAAATATTGAGCGCTCTTAGATTTTTCTACCTCTAAAAACGTTTGGCCAACCGGGGCGGCCACTATTTTCCAGCTCTTTACCAAGGCCCCTTTCTCGTGGTCAGGCCAAGTTGGCGCGTAACCAATGGCCTTTAAGGCCGGTCCCGATTTTCCTTGATTTAGCCACAATTGACGCGTTAGCTCCCCGCTTAAGGGCCCTCCACGCGATAAAAGAGCATTAACTATACTCCACTTCGGAGGATCAAGTTTTAGCTCCACTCCTGAAAGGCCCTTAAACCCTCTAGCTAAAAAAGTGCCTTTGGCCCGCATCTCTTCCTCAGTAGCTAAGGCCTCGTCCTCAAAAGGCGTGTGAGGCTTAGGCGTAAAATTAGCAACTGATACGACTATTAACGGCCCCCCGCCCTTAAGCGAAGTCTCTTTTTTTATTCTGGCGACTAAGCGCCATAATTGTTCAAGATCTTCTTCACTCTCAAAGGGAAGGCCAATCATAAAATATAGCTTAAGCCTTCGTAAGCCGGAGAGGGCCAATAACCTAGCTGAGGAGAGGATCTCATCCTCGGTTATATTTTTATTAATGGCGGCCCTAAGCCTAATAGAGCCCGCCTCTGGGGCCACGGCCAAGGCCTTTAGCCCTCCTCTAGCCATTTTTCTAGCTAGATTCTCACTTAGAGCCGATAACCTTAACGATGATAAACTTACCCAAATTTTCAACTCGTAAAGCCTATCTATGATACTTTCTAAGCTCTTATGCTCAGCTACCGCCGGGCTGACTAGCCCTACTTTAGCCCCTTTTTTAAGCCAAGGCTCTAAGGCCTTAATTATTGATTCCTCGCTCCAGGGGCGATAGGGCCGATAGAGAAAGCCGGTAAGGCAAAACCTACAGCCCCAAGGGCAACCTCTGGCTATCTCAACTAAGGCAGACGAAGAAAACTCAGTTTTAGGAGTTATGATGGGGGAGACCGGGGGGAGAAGAGAACTTTGATAAGGATAACTTAAGCTAGCCGGTCTAACCTTAATGTTTTGGTAAAGATTGCTTAAGTTAAGCTCCTCTGGCCTGTTTTCTATTAAAGCTGGGGCCAGAGCCCCGGAAACTCTCTCAACAATTAATTCTAAGCGTTTTAAATAATCGGCCTTTAAATACATCGGCGATATAAGGCAATCAACTAAGCTTGGCCACTGCGCCTCCCCTTCGCCCAAAACAAAGAGATCGACGAATTGCCATAAGGGCCAAGGGTTGCTCCAGACCCCTACCCCGCCAGCCACTATTAGCGGCCCGGATTTTCTTTTAACGCGCTCAACCTCTATTTTAGATTGCCATAGGATATCTAAGAGCCGCCAATATTCATTTTCCACCGACATCGAGGCGGCGGCCACATTAAACTCACCCACCTCCAAGCCGCTTTCAAGCGAAACTGAGCGATTTAACTCGCTCTCTGAGCAAAAAAAGCGCTCGGCCATAGCGTCTGGCCTAGAGTTTAAATAACCATAAACCCATAAATATCCAAGAGACGACATACCCGCGTGGTAAGAGCCCGGCCAAATTAGGGCCACGGTTAACTTACCGCCCCTCTCGCGTGGCCTAAGGCCGCTTTCAAGAGCTAGTAAGCTTTGACGGAGCTGGAGCGGACTTTGATTTTTTTCGCTCTTCTCGCGCCGCCCAAAGCCCCCCTTAACCCTCAAAGGCCCGCTCTTTGCTGACTGGCCCTTTCGGCTCAATCGGCCTTATGCCTCATAAAGGCAGGCTCTTTATCCCTGGAGGGTTTAATTTTAACCGGATCGACCTTGGAATTAGATTCGTATTTATTGCCCAAACGCATCTGCTGACTAAGCTCAAAGCTATTAAATGGCTTGGTCGGGCTAATAATGCGCGAATCCGAGGCCGGGCTTAGCTTAACTACCTGAGGAGATTGCTTTTTAATTAAGGGCGCTACCTCCAAGACCCCCTCTGGCTCTAGGCGGATCTCCATCTCTTGACTCACCACATCGGTTAGGGCGATGGGCTGATTTTCAAGACTATCGACGCTCTCTAATTGGCTAGCCTCCGGGCCACCCCCCAGAGTGCCAGGTTGGCTTTGGTCTGGGCTTTGTGAGGTAACTTGGAATTGGGGGCTATTTTCAGGTAAGCTTAAGCCCGAGGCAATGATGGTTACCCTTAAAACGCCCTCATCTAGACTCTTATCAAGGCCATAACCAAACTTAATGGAAGCTTTGGGGTTAACCATGTCTCTTACCCCCTGAAGGATGAGATTATGCTCTTCCCCAGTGCAATCGTCTTCTTTAGAAGTAATGTTAAACAATACTGATTTGGCCCCCCTAATGCCCTCAATATCCATGATGGGGCAGTTGACCGCCTCTTCAAAGGCCTGCTGGGCTCTATCTTCCCCTTCGGCCTGACCGTAGCCTATGCAGGCCGGGCCAGGTTGGCTCATAGTCGTTCTAATATCGGCGAAATCGATATTGATGATACCTTTTTTCTGGATAATATCAGTAATAGAGGCCACGGCCTTATAGAGGATTTCGTCGGCCATGGTCCTAATTTGAGTTAAAGGTTTTTTAGGCATCTTTTCTGAGAGCTTATCGTTAAAGATGGTGATAACGCTGTTAGAGGCCTTGTAGAGCCTCTGGAGCGCTGGCATGGCCTTATCCATCTTGTTTTCTAGATAAAAGGGCATAATGACCACGCTAACCACCACTGGCTTATTTTTAGAACTCTTACCTAAGATCTCGGCCAAAATCGGGGAAGCCCCTGTGCCAGTGCCGCCGCCTAGGCCGGTGGCTAGAAAAATTATGTCCGAATCCTTTAAAGAGTCTAAGACCTCTTCCTGGCTCTCTTTTAAAGCCGCCTCGCCCACCGCCGGCTCTCCTCCGCAGCCCAAACCACCGGTGGTCTTCTCACCAATCTGGAGCCTATTTTCGCACAACGAACCGTCTAAGGCTTGCTTATCGCTATTGCAGGCAAAGTACTCCGGGCCAGTCAGCCCCGCCCTAGTCATATAATCAACACAGTTGCAGCCGCAGCCACCCACGCCGATCACCTTTATTCTGTGCAGCGTAGAAGTCGGAGGGATTTCGACGTTCGATTTCATCTCTCGTTCCTTTCAATTTATAATTTTTTTGGAGATTTAAATTATGTTGGTTAGGTTTTATTAGTTTTTTTTCCGCCCAAAAATTGAGGTCCCACCCAGGTTCTGCCCCGGACAGCAGCACCCTTTAGGCCTTGACCTTTCTAGACGATTCCAAAAAGCCTACATATCTTTTTTAGGGACAAAACTGTAAACCGGCCCCGGAAATTCTGCCCCACGGCCTTTAAAG
>JAITQT010000334.1 GCA_031288745.1 Deltaproteobacteria bacterium | reverse complement strand
GTACCCCTAAATTTATTTAGTCTAGTCCGCCGATGGTACCCTTGGCTGTTAAAAGCGACTAAGATCATGGGCCGAAGCTATTTTAAAACCTTAGAGAGCTGACCTAAGGGAGGCTACGCCTAGAGCGTGGGTTTAAGGGAGCTTAGCCTGGTTTAGGTTCAATTTGCCTCTCGCCGCTACTCGCGATGAAGAGGGAGTTAACTCTTTAAGGCGGCCCAGTAAGGCCTTAAGCGTAAAATTAACGGCCTTAGCTTCTTTAAGGGATTGCTTGGTTTTGGCTAAAATTTTTGTCTCTAGCTTAGGTTTTTTAGCTAGAATAACCCTAAAAAGGCCTGGTGCTGTTGGTCTTTAACCTATAGCCAAGTTAACTCAAGCTTCCCCTAGTCAACAGAGGGTATTTACAAGCCCCTTTATTTAGGGATGAGTAGTTGACTAGTTTGTTAACGGTCCTTGGCCATAAAATCTTGGGAGGAATAGGCCTTACTTTTTAAGTTTTGGAAAAAAGCGTCGGTGTTCGCTTGGAGTTTTTTGGGTGGTGGCTAGGAAAAGACTTTCGGGGCCACCAAAAGGCGATGGGCGATTTGGGTTAGAAGGCGGCGGTTTAATTTTTAGTTAATTGGGCTTAAGACGCTCTATACGAGCCAAAAAAAATCCTTCGACCAGGCGGGCCTCTTTATAGCGCCTTAAGCGCGATATTGCCAAAGGCCTTAAGAGAGATTAGGTTAGGGTTAGAAGCCACAAAATTATCAACCCCTTAAGGGGCAAGCCAGGGTATTATAAATAGTTGAGACCCTAACTTCCAGGTCTTTTTTTAAGTTGGGCTAGAGATTGTGGCTCTCCGTATTTTTATTTTTCTCTCAGCGCATTTTTTTTGATAACGCGCTATTAAGGCAATTATTCACCTGGTTTTTTAAGGCCCAATAATATAAAGACTTTCTAAATCGCTAGCAGTGGCTAGAATAAAGATCGGCCGACGCTAAGGCCCAAATTTATCCAAGTAAGGGTTGTGGAATACCTTTTGAAAATATTTTAATCAATTTTTTAACTTTTATCACGTAAAAAATTGCGCCCTAATTTTTCTTAAACTAGAGGGCTAGAAAACTGTTTTAGTCAAAAATAAACCTTAGAGGGCTTGTTTAGGCAATAACCTTTCGTTCGGTCTAGTTTGTTTGCGTTTTGATATGAAAAAAAAATATATTATTGGTAAGTTTTTCCCTGCAAAGGTTGACTTTGTTAAGCGGCCTCATGTAGAATCATTATGCTCAATTATCCATCCGCCTTTAGGGCCCGGCTAAGGCTTAGGCCACCAAAGCCCTTACCAGCGGATTTACTTGGGCTTAGCGGCAGCGGCCTAAGTTTAAGCGACTATTGGCCTTAGATAGATTTGTTATTTTCGTTTTGGAGAAAAAAATGCCCGATCTCACTATAAAGGATCGCCGACTATTTAATCCAGACGGCTCTGTAAAGGAGGCCGAGGAAGCGGCGGAGGGGAAAGAGCCTATTGAGGATAAAGTGTTAGAGCCTTTAAACGATGACGACCAAGGCTTAAACTTAAATCAAGATTCGCAGGCAGATTTGGGAGGGTCCGGTTTACCGCCCAGTTTTACCAACTTAGTCATCGGCATGGCCACCTCGGCCATGATTCAGCTTGGCCTTCATTCACCCGAAGAGGGCAAGGCCCCTGGTAAACCAGATCTACCTTCAGCTAAGCAGATTATTGATCTTCTGGGCATCTTAGAGGAAAAAACCAAGGGTAACTTAGAAGAAACCGAAGAGCAGCTTCTTAAAACTATCCTCTATGATCTGCGCATGAAGTATGTGTCTTTGACTTAAAAGGCTAGAAGATTTATAGACTTAAATTTTTAGATCTATATTCTTTAGCTCAATGGCTATCCTTAGGCCATAGACTGGCCCCCTAATAGGGCGACCTTTTTTTGTCTTTATCTCAGGCCTAAAAATCTCTTAGGCCTCTCGCTCAAAGACTAATTAGCCTAAAACGCTTTATAGCAAATCTAAAGGCCTATTAAAGATTATTGTTTGTCGCTGTAAGGGCGCAATAGGTTTTGGTCTAAAGAGCTTAACTTTCACTTAAGTTTAATAATTTTTACCAAACGTTGAAAGGAATAACGATGAAGAAATTTGTTTTCTTCGGTTTCGCTTTAGGAGTTTTTACGGCCGCTCTCTTGTCGCTCGCCGGCTTGTTTCCGACCTCCTCTTCCATTGATGCTAGGGCTCAGCAAACCCTGACTGAGGTCGCCCCGGCAGCGGTAACGCCAGCAGCCGACGTGGAACCTACGACGGTCAATCTACCCTCCTTAGCCCCGGTTGCCAAAAAAGCTCAAGCGGCAGTGGTTAATATTTTCACTATTAGGGTTCTTCAACCTGGCCAGCAGCAAAACCGTCGCCGGATTATCCCTCGCCCCTTTAGAGGTGGTCCCCCCGAGGATTTTTTCGAGGAGTTTTTCGGGCCCTCTGTGCCCCAGCCCCGCGAGAGAAAAGAAAAGGCCTTGGGCTCTGGTTTTATATTCGATCCCAAGGGTTATATCGTCACCAATAACCACGTCATCGAAGGGGCTGACGATATTCAAGTTAAGCTTGAAAATGGAACTGAGGTCAAGGCTGAGATTATCGGCCGTGATCCCAAGACCGATTTGGCCATTTTAAAGCTCACTAAAGAGGGGCCTTATCCTTTCATACCTTTGGGTGATAGCGATAAAATTTCTATCGGCGATTGGCTGGTGGCTATTGGCAATCCTTTTGGCCTTGAGCACACCGTGACCACTGGTATCCTTTCGGCCAGGGGCCGGGCTATTGGTGTGGGGCCCTACGACGATTTCCTTCAGACAGACGCTTTAATTAACCCAGGTAATAGCGGAGGCCCTTTGCTTAACCTTAAAGGTGAAGTAGTGGGTATCAACACCGTTATTATCGGTGGCAGCGGCATCGGCTTTGCCATTCCCTCGAAGTTGGCTATTAAAGTCACCGATCAATTGATAAAACACGGACGCGTTAATCGCGGCTGGATTGGCGTGGTTATTCAAGAGATGACGCCTGAAATGGCCAAAGGTTTTGGGGTCGATGAGACTCAAGGCGGGGCCTTGGTCGGCGATGTGCTTGAGGGCTCTCCAGCTCAAGCCGGTGGTATTAAGCACGGCGACATAATTTTGGAATTCGACGGCAAACCCATTAAAGCCTTCCAGGAGCTGACCTCGGTGGTGGCCGATACCCCAATTGGCAAACTGGTAGACGTAGTGGTCTTTCGCGACAAAAAGAAGGTCACTTTAAAGCTGACCGTGGATAAACTTCAAGACGATACTTTGACTCAAGGCTCCAGTAAACCGCACTTTGATTTTGGTTTATCTTTAAAAGAGATTACTCCTGAAATGGCCACTAAATTAAACCTAAAAGACAAGACGGGTTTATTAGTCGAATCGGTGACCCCTTATTCAGTGGCTGCTGAAGTGGGCATCAGGCCTCAGGATGTGCTTTTGGAAATTAATCGCACCCCGGTTAAGACCATCAATGAGTATAACCAAATTATTGATAATCAGCCCCCCGAACAGCCCTTGGTCATTTGGCTAAAGCGCGGTAATCAGACCATCTATATGACTCTTAAAAGATAGGTAACCGTTTACTAAGCCTTTTTTCCCCACGTTGCGGCTGGTAGCGATTTTCGAGTTGTAATTAAGTTTTAGCCTACCCTAAAGATCTTAACATTAGTTCTTTTGAGGTTTCTACTTAACTCTCTGCTCCAACTATATATTTTAACTTTAGATTAATGTTAAAATTACTAAACTCCTATAGGGGGCGACATTGTTGCGGTATGTATCGTCCCTTTCAATAGGCTTGGCCCCACAACGTTCACATTTGTGAACGAGCCCTCCTAAAAATTAACTACGGCCTAAACTCAAAATTTTTGTTTTGTTTGGGCCGTTTTTTTTGCCCCACTTTTTGTTGTTGGGAACTTAGGTTCTTCAAAAATAGATGCCCAAGGGGTTTGGCCTTTTTTTGAGGGTAACCGTTCACCAAGTCTTTTTTTCCCCATGTTGCGGCTGGTAGCGACTTTCGAGTTGTAATTAAGTTTTAGCATACCCTTAAGTTCTTAACATTGATCGAAGCGCAAAAAGTCCCCTTTATCAGTCTTTAAATTTGTAACATAGTCTTATCACTAGTTAATTTTTTAGACTATTGTGCTTTTAAGAGATTTTTGCGCTTCGATCAACATTAGTTCTTTTAACATTTCTACTTAGCTCTCTGCTCCAACCATAAAATTTACCTTTGATTAATGTTGATCGAAGCGCAAAAAGTCATCTTTATCGGGCCTTAAATTTTTAATATACTATTATTACTAGTTAATTTGTTAGACTATTTTGCTTTTAAGAGGGTTTTGCGCTTCGATCAATGTTAAAATTACTAAGCTCCTATAGGGGGCTACATTGCTGCGGTACGTGTCGTCCCTTTCATTAGGCTTGGCACCGCAGCGTTCTCTCTTGTGAACGGGCCCTTAAACGTTCACATTTGTGAACGGACACTGATTTAGCAAAATCATCCTATTTGAAACCCTAAAATTAGGGGGCTAAGGTCTTTAAAAGTTCATTTCTAGGGCTAAAAAAGCGGTTATCGGGTTGGCCGGCCTGTAGGCGAAATACCCGTCGGTATTAGGCACCCCTGGCTTAGGCCGATAGTTTAAGAGGTTAAGCACTTCAAGACTGGCTTTATATTTTTCTAAAAACCGATAGCTTAGCTGAAGATCTAGCGTTCCGAAATCTTCTCCTTTGTAAACTGAAGGAGTTCTGGTTGGATCATTTTGGAGCAATATATCGGCGTTCCAATAGAAAGAAGCCCTACCGCCAAAACCCTCTGGAGGCTCGTATGCTATCTCGGCGCTAAAGAGATGACGAGGGATTTGGGTATAACGCAAGCCATTAAGATAAGAATTTTGTGGATTTTTACGGTAGCGTACGTCTTGAAAGGTATAGTTAGCGGAAATAGTCAAATCTTTAACTGGGTAAAATTTTGCGTAAGTTTCCAGGCCCTTTCTTCTTGTCGCTCCGCCGTTTACATACTCGCGAGTGATGAGATCTCTGTATACGTCGTTTGAGGTGTCGGCTAGATAGAGGGTCAGGCCAAAATCGAGCCATTCGAGCGGAGAACTTCTAAGCCCTAGTTCATATTGATCCCGAACAGTCAATTTTAGCTGGTGCAGACTATAGAATCTAGAGTTTGTTAGGCCTGGAATATTAAACCCCCGACCGTAACTAGTAAAAATTTCCACATTATCAATAGGCGTAAATAATAAGCCGGCCTTAGGACTAAAAATACTTAAAGTCCTAGATTTGTAGTGGATCGGACCAATGGGCTCTTCATTATAGAAACCGTAAACAAAATCTCCCCACATAGAGTCATAGCGACCGCCAAGGCGTAGTTTTAACTTGTCGAGTATTTGTAAATTAGTTTTGGCGTAAAACGACAATGTGTTGAGTTTAAATTCAATGTCTTCAAAGTGCTCGAAATGCTGATTACCATAGCCCCAGTGTAAAGAATACCTGTCATTTTTTTGTTTTTCCCACAAGTAATCGACCCCCGCTGTTATCGAAAAATCGCGGTTACCTAAAACTAGGCTCTTTTGATTATATGATAGGCCAGTGCCGTAAGCCTCTCTTTTGCCAACTAGATCTTCGTTTCCAGTCGTATCATCGCCAAATACCCAATTACTATTAGGACCATAGGGCGTTTTGTTGTACAGCTCGGCCATATTGTTTTTAAGGGTAGTCGCAAAAAAGTAATAGCTGAGCTGGGTGTTTGAATTAATTAAATAATTGGCGAACAATCTGGCGTCTAAACGATCGCGATGCCCTCCGGTCATATTACCTTGACCAGAGTGGTCGTCGTTGCCTATTTTTGGATTTAACCAACTAAAGGCTTGATTGGCCGAATCCCATTTGGCGAAGGCGGCCCGTAGATTTAAGCTAAGTTCTAAGGAGTCGGTGACGTCGTAAGTCCATCTCGTGGATAGATTTAGGCGCTTCCAGTTGGTGTTTTCTCGCCAGGTATCGGTATTATAACCTTGAAAAGCGTAAACGTGATGCAGTTTACCAATGTCTTTAGCTATAATAGCCGAAAAATCAATGGTCTTATAGTCACCTAACCTAAGAAGAAGTCTAGTAAAATCACCTCGTTTAATCCCTTGAAAGGCCGCCGTTCCAGCCGCGTTACCACGCCCATAGAGAGCCGAAACTGGACCTTTGAGAATTTCCACAGTCTCGATTTCTAAAGGTATTAAAATGGTCGTATCTGAGTAATTATCGGCGTGCCCAGAGTCGTTAAGAGGTATACCGTCAAAATAAAAACCAACCTCGCCGCCATGACCACCGTTAAAGCCTCTAATATACACCATTGAGGCCACACCTTGCTCGTTAATTTCTCTGACCGCGACCCCTGGCGCTTGGCGAAGCATATAGAGCGGGGATATGTAATTTCTATCCGCCACATCCTTATTATCTAATACTGTTGAGCCGGTGCTTTGAAGTTCCTCGCGCCGGATGAAGCTTTTGACCTCAATTTCCTGAAGAGTGTACTTCTCATCCTCCTCTTGCGCCTTAAGAACCTCAGCGCCGAAAATGAAGATAGACAGCCTGAAAATGCTCATCAAAAAAACATAATAAAACTTTCATAGTTTCTCTTTCTCCTTATAAGTTATTGACAGCCTCAAGGCCGCCTTCTAGTCGCTCATTTTAAAGGGAATATTAAATCGTATTCCTCGCCTTAACTTTATTTTCTTTAATTTTGCCAAATCTTTTAGGGAGAAAACCGGCTAAGATAGAGACTAGAAAATAAAGAAGGCCGGTCGCACCTTATATTAAGCGCG
Source organism: Deltaproteobacteria bacterium (assembly GCA_031288745.1). GTDB lineage: Bacteria > Desulfobacterota > Desulfarculia > Adiutricales > Adiutricaceae > JAITQT01. The sequence goes on along the minus strand of JAITQT010000334.1, from coordinate 3,128 downwards.
ACCGGCCTTCTTGAGCCGTATCAATTTTTTTCGAATAATTTTTAATTAAACAAGATAGAAGCTGAGGCTTTCTTAGCCAAGAAAACTTATAAAAAATATATTTTATAAGTTATTAAATATAAGATTTACAAACTTAATTTTAAAAAGTTAACTAAAAAAATAATTAATCTTTTCGAAGACCGTTATGGTTTCTTTTAAAATATCAATTTGAACAATACGTAAAATAGCATAGTTTTACAAGTGAGACAAGTTTTTTTTCGTCGAGGCATAAACTTCATATATGTGAGAAACTTGCTATTTTAAAAATATTTTATTTTTTTTATGCTATAAAAAGTAAAATTTAAAATTACTATGATTAATGATCAATTTTGATTAAGTGTTTAGGGCGGCCTCAGCTGATTTGGAACGGCTGTGAAGATCTAATCAAAAAGAGATCTTATAAGCTTAGCGTAACTTAAGGCTGATTTATTCCAGGAAAAGTCCTCGCGCATGTTGGAGACCATCATGGTCTTAAAGTCATCGCGACCCTCGTAGAGTTCGGTCGCTCTCCTAACGGCCCTTACCAAGGCCCCGGCTTGGAATTGGCTAAATTTAAACCCGTTATCCCAAAGCCCTTCTGGATTGGCCCCGGCAAAATCTCTAATAGTATCATTTAGCCCCCCAATGGCTCTTACTACGGGGATGGCCCCGTAGCCCAGGGCATAGAGCTGAATTAGCCCGCAAGGCTCGTAGATAGAGGGAACTAAAACAAAATCACTAGCGGCCATAATCTTGTGCGAGAGAGGGGCGTCGTAGCCTAGGGTCAGGCGCATCCTCTCTGGATAGAGGGTTTGAATTTCCGTTAAACGCTCCTCAAACCAAGCGTCGCCAGAGCCGAGGATGACGAGATCGATTCCTAACTTAAAAAGATCGGCGGCCGCTTCGATTAATAAAGAGAGGCCCTTTTGAGCGGTTAAGCGAGAGACCATGCTAAATAAGGGTCTATCGGAGGGTGAAAGGCCGGCCTCTTTTTTAAGCTCCAATTTACAGATTTCTTTGCCGCTCGGATCGTCCGCATCGTAGTTGGCGGCTATATAGGGGTCGGTTTTAGGGTTCCACCTGGAGTAATTAACGCCGTTTAAGATGCCGTGAAGTTTGTGATTGTAGAGCCTTAACACTCCGTCTAGGCCGTGTCCACCCTCTGGGGTCTGTATCTCTAAGGCGTAAGTTGGGGATACGGTGACGACTAATTTGGAATAGACTATTCCGGCCTTAAGGTAGCTAAATTGGCCGTAGTATTCCAGCCCGTCAACGTTTAGATAGCTTAGAGGTAGACCAATTTCTTTGGCGGCTGAAAATGGGGCTAGGCCTAGAAAACCCTGGTTGTGGATAACGAAAAGACCTTTGGGAGCTTCAGGGCCTTTTTCCACCAGATAGGGCATGGTTAGGCCCGTCTGCCAATCGTTGGCCATGAGCACGTCTGGCTTAGGGTTTAGGTAATCGCAGGCCTCAACCGCCACCTTGGAAAAAAAGGCGAAGCGTTCAGGGTTATCAATGTATTGTCCACTCTCTTGACCGTAAAGAGAGTCGCGATCAAAGAAGGGGTCACACTGAACTAAATAAATCGGGGTTAGCTCGTCTAGCCGGCCTAACAATAGCTTGGCGTGGACTATTTCGGCCCCCATGGGAATAGATAAATCGAGGCCCAAATCGGTATATTGACCTTTAGCCAAGGCCTGTCTATAGCCGGGCATGATAACGGCTGTAGGTAAACCAGACTCGGTTAAAGCCCGCGGAAGACTTCCGGCAACCTCGGCTAGACCGCCAGTCTGGGCCAAAGGAGAGACTTCGGAAGCGGCCATTAAAACACCAATGGGCTCTGGCATGTTTTCTCCGTTAAAAACGAAACAGAAACCGTTTAGTTAAAAAGTTCTTGAGAAGAAAAGCCTAAGAAATGCTTAAATCTATAGATTGTGGCCAAGAATATGCCCCTGGCCTAGTTCGATTTTTTTGGGCAGGCTAGTTTTTTAGGCGAACTTGGTCCGCTCTTGGTTGGGGGCCTTTTTTTTCAGGCATCAGTCTTAGCGAAATCATAATGGAAAAAAGGACTCCGGTCAAGCGGGGGTCTTGTTTTTTAGGCCCGCCAGGGAACTCTTTTGGTTATCTTTAAAGAGGCTTTAAAAGAGCTTAGTAAAAAAAAATAGATCGATAGCGCGAATTTCGATTGGCTATTAAGAGTTGCCATTTTTATTTAAAAAGCTGGTTAGGCCTTCTGCACTTTTTTTGCTATAATAGATTTGCTTTACCGTTGAAAGCTTTAGCGCTGAGAATAAGGGCCAAGATAATTGGTTATCTCCCTTTTTGACCTTTTCTCCTTGGTCATACTTTCGTCACTAGATCTTAACTGCCTCCTTTTTCATGGCCTCTCTCCTAAAAATGATCGAAGCGCAAAAACCTCTTAAAATCAAAATAGTCAAAAAAATTAACTAGTAATAAGGCTCTGTTACAAATTTAAGGACTCATATAAGGTGACTTTTTGCGCTTCGATCAAAAATAACTTAGCTCGAGCGCTTTTGAGCCAGGCGAGTTTGATCTCTCGCCCGGGTCGGTAGATTATTTTTTTTGTTTTTTGTGGTGCCAATCTATCCTTCAGGCGGGGATAGATAAGGTGCTTTTCGGTTTGAATCTTGTTTTCATTTTGGTGTTGTTTGATTTTTTATTATACATTGGGTAAAAATTTAAGGGGCGCTTTTTCGTTTTGTAACGCGAAATAACTTGATGACCGAAGGAGCCGGCCCATAGTTTGATGGAACTCTAGGCCTTTGTCGTTGCGATTAAGCCTCTTTGGAAACCCTTTTAGGAGCTAAACTAAACAAAAGTGAGCCACTTTTGGCGGATAAAGAACCAGAAGATGGATATGGTCATTTTTATCATTGATCGTAGCGCAAAAACCCCCCTCGAAAAAAATCTCTGGATATGGAGGCGGGACCATTTTTTTTCTGCCGACTCCAAAAAAAATTCTTATTGGTATGCTTTCGCAATAAGGAGGCTCGCAAACTATTTTTTTCGCAAAAATTCCATTTTTCGAGTGTTATTGTGCCATAAATTCATATTTTGACCGCCTTTTTGGCAGATCCTAGGCATACCAA
>JAITQT010000323.1 GCA_031288745.1 Deltaproteobacteria bacterium | reverse complement strand
CCAGGAAGAAAACGAAAGTTTTTATCATCGCTTACTTTTCGCCTACCTCTTTAAACTCGAAAGCCTGGTTTTTTCCGAGCAACCAGGGGCCATGGGGACACCCGATATGGTTTTTATTTGGCCTGAAAAAGCCTTATACGCGATTATCGAGCTTAAGTATGAAAGCACGGTCGATGATACAAATATTGAGAAAAAATTAATCCAATTAGCGCAAAAAGCATTAAAAACCATTGATAGTAAAGATTATTGGCAGCCTTATAAGGCCCAAGCTAAAACTCTAATCAAAATAGGAATCGGCGTGGTCAGCCGTGGTCGCTGCCTAGCCCTGACAGATTAGTTTTTTTTAAGTAAATTAGCTATTTTAATTCGCTTTTTTTTTACTTTAATGCTGATAAAATTGAGCGCGTTTACGCTTGTCTACTTACCTTTAATTGTTTCGCTAGGCTTTAGCTTTTACCGATGACTTCGACTTAGTCTTCTCCTCATTCCTAAAAGCGCGACAAGCATTATTGACCGCCATCCTTGGTCGAAACGCAAAAAGTCCCCTATATCAGTCTTTAAATTTGTAACATAGTCTTATTACTAGTTAATTTTTTAGATTATTTTACTTACGCTGACAAATTAAATATTTGGCTAGGGCTTTAATTGGTCTACGGCGAGAATTTAGCTCAAGAAAAAAAAATTTTTTGTCCATATTTATGATACCGGCTTGGACTGACCTCCTTTTTTTGGGAATTAATAGATCTAGTTATTTTAAAAATAAAATAAATAACCTTTTTTTCTGTTTTAAGAAGTTTATTATAGAAGTCCTAGTTTTTTTATTCGCGGCTAGGCCAGCATTTTAAACGGAATAAAAGCTTTACCAAAATCAGAATATGGTGTAATATATTATCTGCCTAGGGGAACAATCAGTATATCTTAAGCCTAAAATAAAAAATTAAAAGGTTTACCTATAAAGAGCTATTATAAAGAATAAGTTAGATATTAATTTAAAAATAAATCTTCTTTTACCTTATAATTTTTACTCCATTTTCAGAAGGTCCTATAGGCCCAAGTAGCGCACGGGTTAAAGCGTTGAGAGATGGTGCGTCTTGGAATATCAACCGCGGAGATAATTAATGTCAGACGAGTTGGTAGTTTTTTTAAATTTTACCTTTGAAAAACAACAAGTAACCACTAAAGTCCTTGACGATGGCGGCTCTTCTTGTTCTTTGGCCACGCGTTGGCGCATCAATTGGCGTCAGTACGTGGCCGAACTGGCCGAGGTTAATGTTGATTGTAGTAGTGATGCTAGAATGTATCTAGCCATTTATAATACCCCGCAAAGTTCTTGTCAGCTCTTTGACGAGCTGGTTGATTTCCAGGCTAAGTTAAGAAGCCAACTCTCTCAGCTAGCCGCCACCGGTAAGTTATCGGCGGCTTTGTATAACCAGATTTTTAGGGAAACCGATGGGCTCCCGGTCTACATCTCTCAGAATTGGACCATTCAGGGCGATTTAAATACCAAAAAATTTGAAGCCTTAAAGATATATTATAATTTTGAAACCCATAATTACTGTCATTTTATATTGGCCATCTTAAGGGATATGCTTCTTAAGGGCACTATTTTTAATATTAGAACTGCCCGAGATGGTGAATTTTATATGGCTTCAAGCTGGGTGCCTCAGCCAGGCTATATGGATATGGAACAGGGCCAGGAAAGCTCTGAGCCCACTGCTAAGGTCGATGTTTTAGATAATACTGAGCAGATTCAATTAAGCGATCAGCCTCCCAAAGTGATACAAGCGACCATAATAAGTACCAAGGCTGAACTGTCGGTCTCGCTCGATTTAGCTTCCGAAGCCATAGAGCTGACCCAAGCCCATAAAGTGATTGACGATTCTTCCCAAGCTTTGGCTAATGAGTTGAAGCTAGAAGATAAAGCCTCAAAAACAGCCAGTATCCGCGAGCAAGTAGTAGCCAATATGGCCGCCTTAGTTAGCCGCCTTGACCGCGTTGAACGAGAGACCACCTACAAAGCGCCCATCACCTTAGAATCATCGCTTTCAGTTAGTCAAGCTTCCTCTTCTATTGAGCCTTCTGATCTTCATTTTTCCGTAGTAGCCCAAGAGAGATCATTTGAACCCCTTTTGAGCAAGCCTTTATCAGTATCTCAAGCCTCGGAAAGCTTATTGTTAGATTCGGTCGTTTTTGAACCAGATGAGGACATAAACGTCAATAGTCAAGGTTTTGGTAGTAATAAAAAGTCGGGTAAAAGCTTTGCCCAATACCTAGATAGATTAAAAGCTGCAGTTGAAAAGAAAGAGTTGGTCCGCTCTTTAAACGAGAACTCAAATGAGGAGAGTCAAGATTACTACGAGCCGCTCGAAGATGATGGTTTCTTCGTTGAGGTTTGGGGCTCGTCTTTATCGGATGATGAAAGCTATGTTTTGGAAGGTTTTTCAGCTAAATCTGATTTTAATAGGGACCCGGAAGAAATTTCTAAGCCTAATTCAGAGTCAATAAGCTCCTCCATAAGCGTAATTAATCGCTTCGAGAAAACTCAAAGCCTTACGGAAGTCAACCCCAGCTCAGCCGAGTTAATGCAGGAGCTTACGCTAAAATCTTCGCCCGATCTTGCCATATATATTTCAAAAGAACATAAATCCAGTCAAGTTGAAGAGAGCGCCTCTGACGATTCGCTTTTGCTCATTGAGCGGCTTAAGAGTGCTTCCGAGGCACTAAGCGAGGCTGCCGCCACTTCTATTTCAGATGTTACCTCATTTGAGGCTATTTGGCCTGAGGCTGATTTGGGTTGGGGTAAGGTAAAAGCCGCAGACGTTTTAAGCTCTCTTTATGACGAGCGTAAGTTACCAGCGGATAATTCTCAAACCGAAGGTAAGGTAATTATAGAGACTTTAGCCGATAATATTGAGCTAGAAGCCTCAATGTTAGAGAGGAGCCGAGAGAGCGAAAAGAAAGAAGAGAGGTTAGAGGCCTTAACCGTTTCGGCTAGAAGTGATCTTTTGGAGGTTAAAGCGCCCGCAAATTCGGAGGGTACTTTTGA
>JAITQT010000307.1 GCA_031288745.1 Deltaproteobacteria bacterium | reverse complement strand
TGAGGGTAGGCACTAAGAGGTAGAATTAATGTCAGCGGTTTATTGGTGTTAATTTTCCTCACAATTCTAGGGCAAGTTACATCTTGCAAGGTTAATTAACAAATTTGGTAACAAGGAAATTCTTCCACTTTCTTGAATTATTGCAACTCTTGTCTACGCTAAAAAAAGGGGAATTTAGGTTATAAAATCTAATTACTAGCCAGCTGGTTAATCTTGACCGGAAGGCTATCTTTAGCCACCCGACCGTGCTCCAAAACCACGGTCCTCTGAGCGTGGGCGGCTACCTCCGGGGAGTGGGTAACCACGATAATAGTCCCTCCGTGCTGGTGTAGATCGCTTAAGATGCCCATCACTATAGCTTCGTTAGCTTCATCTAAATTTCCGGTAGGCTCGTCGGCCAGTAATATTTTAGGGTGATTAATCAGCGCTCGCGCAATGCAAACCCTTTGTTGCTCTCCACCCGATAGCTGCCTAGGAAGGTGCTTAGAGCGATCGCTAAGCCCGACCTTAGCTAAAGCCTCCAGGGCCTCTTTGGCATCAACTAAACTATGATAGTACTGAGCCACCATGACGTTTTCTAAGGCAGTTAGGTGGCCCACTAAATGGAACTGCTGGAAAATTAGCCCTATTGATTCTCTTCTAATAGCCGTTAGCTCGTTTGAGCCCAGCCTATCAAGGCTTAAGCCGTCTAAGACCACCCGGCCCTCGGTAGGGCTATCAAGACAACCAATAACGTTCATTAAAGTAGTTTTACCCGAGCCCGACGGCCCCATGATAGCCAGCCAATCTCCGCTATTAATATCTAAAGAGACGTTTTCCAAAGCTTTAAGTTGACCGTAAATTTTAGAGACGTTTTCTACCGATAAAATCTTATTCATAAAAAAAATGTTCCTTAAAACTCAAAATACAAAAAAACTTAAACTTTAATAGACTAAAATCGTAACCGTTCACCAGGGCTCTTCAAGACCTTATTGGTCACTTCCCACCATTCCCCTTCCAATTTGAAAAATTCTTTAAAAGTGCCACAGCGTATAGAATAAGCTGCTAAAATCTCAAAGTGCGTTAGGCCTCCTAGAAGGGCTTATAAACTTTTAGCTAAAAGAGCCATCACTCTCCCCTAAGGGCCAAGGCCGGTTCGGCGTTAACCGCCCGCTTAACAGGTATCATAGAAGCGATAACAGCCACAATGGCCATAACTAACATTGTCGCCGGCACCAAATGAAACTCAGGGGTAAAGCTGCGCCCAAAAACGCTTTTAGAAACCAGGGCCGCAAAACCTAGGCCACCCAAGGCTCCGAAAAAACCGCCTATGAGACCTAACAACAATCCTTCCAATAAAAACTCCCCAGCCACACTCTTGCTTTCAGCCCCCAAGGCCTTTTTTAGCCCTATCTCCCCGCGCCTTTCTAAAACCACGGTCATCATAGTGGTTGAGACGCAAATAGTGCTAAGGCTTAAGACCACGGCGCTAACGATATAGACCAGAAAGGTGAGCTTAGCGATAACCGTCTTTTCGCTCCTAGTAACCCTAGTCACCATTTTAACCTCAACCGTATCAAGGCTATTTTCAACTTTATTTTTAATTTCTTCCAATGGTCCGCCGTCGGCAGTAAGAGAGGCCTCTAGTATATCAATTGCGCCCGCTTCTTTAGTCGCTAGCTCCATATCGGCTAGTGAGATAAAGATAAAACCATCTTCGACCCCACCGGTTGAGACCACACCGCTAACGGTAAAATCTTTTTCATAACGCTCGTTTTTAGAATTGCGGCCAGTTAAGGTCATACTCTGCCCGGGGGCTAAAGAGGTGGCCTCGCTTACGTCTACTCCTATTAATAATTGCCCGCCCTTATTTGGATAAGAACCAGTTAGGTGCCAAAAGGGACTCGTCTTTTTAATTTCTTCAAAGTCTAAGCCCACAGCCGTGTAAGGGAGCATATTACTGCGAACGGTTTCGTAACGCAAAGGAGTTAGCCCCACTAACCTTGATGGCGGCAAAAGAGCGAGAATTTTTTCAGCTTCCCCTCTGGTTAAGCGCTGGGCTACTTGTTTAGAAACAAAAACCATGTTGGCCCCGTAAGAGCGAAACTCACGGCTAAGCTGTTTTGGGATATCGTAGCAAAGGGTTACTAAACCCAATAGGACCGAGGCCCCGATAGAGGCCCCAATTAAGGCTATCAAGAGCCTTGAGCGGCGCCGAACGAGAGAGAAAAAACACATCTTTAAGGCGAACTTGCGGTTGGAGAGCACGATTACCTACCGTGGAGAACCTCGGCTGGCTTAAGGCTAGTTAAGGCCTTAAGGGCCGGAAGGCTCCCTAGCAATGTTACGAAAATAACCATGAGTAAAGCTAAGGGGATCACCAGCGGCTTTACCGCGATATAAGAGCCAAACACAGTTAAACCCACCAGCTGGCTAAGGGCTAAGCCCACGACGTAACCGAGCACGCCTCCGGCTAGAGCGGCTAATAAAGTTTCAGCTAAAAACAAAACAGAGACGGATATATTAGTGGCCCCTAAAGCCTTAAGAAGCCCTATCTCAACGCTTCTCTCCATGATATTGGCCGTAACTAAATTAGAGATAGCTAACGAAGCGCAGCCTAGGGTTAAGACAGTTAAGAGAATTATTAACAGCTCTGTTTTTTCTAAAATAGCCCCCTCGCTTTGGGCTACCTTTAAAATAGGTTTTACCCTTACCGAGGGTAAGATTTCTTCTATTTGGTAAGCAATGGAGCTTATATAGGCCGTACAATACCAAGTATCCCACTCAAGCCTAGAAAGACTACCAGGGTTTTGGGCCGCCCTCCGGGCTAGCTCGTTATCTGGGGTAGTTAGAGCGCTAATCTCTACTCTTTCCACCAAGCCGGGTTTAGAGGCGATTTTTTGGGCTAAGATAAGGCTTGCAAAAATAGTATCGTCTTCATCACCGCCGCTTTCAAAAATCCCCCGAACGGTCAAAACTTCAGGCTCGCTTGATTGATTCCCTTCGCCCTCGATAATAACCTCAGGTGTTACTTTAATTGTAGAGCCAAGTTTAAGATTAAGCTTATTAGCTAACTCGCGCCCCACTAAAATCCCTCTGATATCTCTTTCATCTACGCGTTCCCCTTCTAAGACCCACCAACTCTTTAGATTATCCATTCCCGTAACTACCTTTTCCCCAGTAGGTAAATCCAAGCTTTTATTAAACCAAGAGCCGATCAAAGAAGTTGGAAAACCTTCGGCCTTAACCTTAACCGTCAAATAGGGGGCGAAATCTACTATGTTATAGGCCCAAAAGATCATCTTAATTTTATAAAGTTCGTCTTCTAAAATATAATTATTTTTTATAGCCATTTCGCTTTGGCCTATATCGCCTAATTCATAGAGAGCGCCAATGACCGAGGCCCCTTTCGGCACGGCGTTTAGATTAGCTCCGTAGGACTTTAGCTCTTTATTAACCTTATCACCAATATCAAACATCACCCCTAATAAGGCTGCGGCTAAGCTTACACCCAAGGCTACCGTGAGAGCGGTTAAGAGATGGGCGCGCCTTCGGATAAAAAAAGAGCCCTTGATCATTTTCCAAAACATCAAAGATATCCTCATTAACGTTAAAAAGACAATTTTCCCAGTATAGAGAGTTTTATTCTAAAAACTATTTAAACCTATGGGCCTCGGTTTCCAAATCATCCGTTTCAAAGATAATTGAGCCTTTATCAAAGGTAAAATCGAGAGGGACAGGATTGCAGCCTCCAGGAAAGCCAATGGTCGATTTATTCATAACCACGTCACAAAGCTTACAAATCACTTGCTCCCCTTTCTGGTAATAGCCACTCTGACCGCAAATATCACAGGCGTCAAGGCCGGCCCCAAAAGCGGTTTGGCTCTTTTTTATAACGATAAATCGGGCTTTCGTTCCATCTTGAGTTTCGTAAGAATAGCGATGGAGCTTTCCATCGGCAACGGTTTGTAAATCTAAGACGATTTTAGAGCCACTAGATTTAATCGGCAAAGGCTCTTCAATATAGGGGCCACGCTCATTTAAGGCCCTTAAGGCAGTAGCGCTAAAGATGATAACAAAGAGGCATAAAAGCGCTGCTATGCCGCGCCGGCGGTCGCTATAGAGTTTGGCCATGGACTTACGCCTTAAGGCCGCATTTGAGCCAATGGGCCGAACAAGATAGCTTTGGATGATTAAATAAAAAGCTAAAATTGTCCAGCCAAGGCTCTGGACCCACAAAAAGAGGTGCTCACGAATAAGTAAAAATAAGACGGCCTTAAACAAAAAATTAGGCAATAATCTTCTGGCGGCTAGGATCTGACCAATTTCTAAACAAAGTTCTAGAAAAGCTAGAGAGAGGGTAAAAATGGCAATCCATTTAAGAGCTTTAATCGATACGCTCTTAATAAGTAAATGGACTAGCAACCACAATAAAGACGCCAATAGGAGTCCTATGGAGTAACCTAAGACCTTATCAAGATACTCTCGATTAAAAACCGAATCTAAACCCACGCCAAACTCAAAGGGAAAGAGCATAAGATTAGGAGTGGTTCTAGCGGTCATGGCCGCTAAGAATAAGGCAGCGCAATATTTGGAAGCCTTTGAGCAATCAACTATCTTTAGCGGGCCAAAGGAAAATAAGGACAAGGCCGGGAAAAAAAGGACCAGAGCCGGGGCCCCAAAAAATCCGCCCGGACCGGCTAGCCTCTTAATTAAATAAACGGCCGTAAGAGTGGGTATAAGAGCTAAAAAGGAGCGCCCAAGTAAAACATACTTTTGCTTATCATCCCTAGCCACACCAAGCCTAAAGGCCCCAAAACATAAAAGAGAGAGGATGGCTGGGATTAAAACAGATAAATCGTAATATTCTCTAATGATCCAGCCCACGTTTAGTCTTAACGTGCTTAAAATTAAGGCGGCCAAAAGCCCTAGGCCAAAACCACAATAAATCACCGGCCCTATCTGGCCTATCTTTTTAGGATGGTTAATAATTCTTAACACCAACGGGGCGACTAGGGCCAAAAGCCAACTCTCGTCTATAACTTTAATCAAATATGAAAGCATGCGGGGGCCTTAATTTAAGACAAAGATAAAATTTAAAAAATAAGGAACGATCTATTTTTGAAGAAAAAAAACGCTCTATTACCAAAAAACACAACCTTTAAGGCCACCGGAGGCCGGTCTCCAAAAAATAGGAGACCGGCCTCCGATATTAAAAGGCGTTAATCTCTCAGAAGGTCAAAAAACTTGGGCCAATAGAGCTTGGTTTTTCTCACCAAGCCCTAGGCACGAAATCGAAATCCCAAGAGACCTCAATGGGCTCTTTCCAAAAACGTCCCGGAACGCCGGTAGCCTTATCGACGTGAAGGAGATATCCTTGCTTATCGGGGCTTTCGATAATAAAGGTAATCTTATATTTTCCGGGGCCGTCTAATTTAACGTTATTACCGTAATGGGGGCCATCGGAAGCGCTCATAGGCATAAAGTTACCTTCGATGAGCTTACCGCCCTCCTTTTGGGCTTTATACTTAACAGTCAAATTAGGCACAAAATCGCCTGCCCCATAACCAAGGCCGTTATCCTCTACGGCAGAAATATCGGCTTCCAAGTGCATATCACTCTCAGCGGCCGGTAGCCCTCCCGCGCCCAAAGGCTCCATATCCACCGGCTGAAAGTAGACCCCGGCGATTAGTAAAGGATTAACAATTTTATTATCACCTAGGGGAAACTCCTCAAAACCCGCTGCTCCCTTATCTTGGGCCTCAGCCGGAGAATTTAGGCCAAACGATAAAGTCATGATTAAAAAACCAAACAAAAAAATCGAAAATAAAATTCTCATCTGTGTCTCCTACGAAAATTGACGCTCAAACCCTAAATGGGCGCGCTTTAAAAAAATTAAGCCTACGGCCTAGACTAACTTACCAAAAAGGCCGCTGAAAGGCTGTAGAAAGGGGCAAAACTTAAGATTTATATTCTTAAGCCGCCGAGGCCTGCGAAATTACCTCACTGGCCTTACGACGATTGCGAATACGAACGATAGCGAAGATAGTTAAGGCCACCAGGATAAGTTGAGGGAGTAAAGTTTGAAGGGTTGGGTAAATACCCAAAAGCTCAACTGTAGGAAATCCCTCAAGCATAGTAGCGCTGATAGCGTCGCCCTCTTGGAGTTCTTTTATCCCTCCGCCCGCGAAGGCTATAGACATGACGAACATTAAAATACTCGTGCCCAAAAAGAAGGGCCGAATCGGCAGTTTCATCGAGCCGTGGCGAATAATAAAAAAGACCGCGGCTAAGGCTACTAGGCCGACCGTGAAGCCGCCCCAAACCATGCCCGTCTCCCCGTCGGCCTCGCTAAGGATACCTTGATAAAATAAAATGGTCTCAGCTCCTTCCCGAAAAACCGCTAAAAAAGCCGCCGCAGCTAGGGCTAGAGAGCTTCCAGTGGATACTGCCGATTGGACTTTATTTTCAATATAGCGCTTCCAGGCCTGGGCTTCGGCCTTAGCGAACATCCAGTTGCTAACGCAAAAAAGAACCACCGTAGCTAAGAGCATGGTTAGCCCTTCGATAATCTCTTGCTTAGCTCCGCCAAAATTTTTAAAGAGGATTTGTAGAGCAATGGCCGCCAAAGCGCTAACCAACACGGCTGCAGCCGAGGCCCAGTAGACGGTTTTAACGCTCTTTTTATTACCCGAGCGAGTCAAATAAGCGGCTATGGCCGCGATAACTAAGATAGCTTCGAAGCCTTCGCGCAAGAGAGTGCCGAAGGCGGCTAAAAACAAAGTCCAATCGCGGCCGACTGTGGAAACGATCGGGGCGGCTAAGCCTTGATGCGAAACTTGACTAGAATCTGCCTCTACCTGACTAGATTGTCCTTGGACTTGGGCTTGAGCTTGTTTGGCCTTTTGCCGTGCGTCTAAAGTAGCAGCGTCTTCATTTAACCAAAGGATTAATTGATCGAGTTGAGCTCGTATCTCTTCCTTAGCGACCCCTTCCTTAATTTTTTGTTTAATTATGGCAAACTTATATTCGACCTGAGAGGCTCTCTTACCGGAAACGCGCCCCTTGACGTTTCTTTCAAAGCCCTCTTTTTCATAGAATTGAAAATAAGCATGGTTAACCCATTCGACGCTTTTCTCGGCATCTCTTTCGATAAAGCTATCGTAAGATTTATCCAAAGACACCTTCATAGCCGCGGCCACCTCGCCCCAAGAATCGTAGCCCTCGGCCTTAACTGGAGAAGTTAAAATTAACGAGACGAGTAAGAAAAGAGATGGAAAAAATAGATAATAAAAAAGCTTTTGAGACATATTTTTAAAGATCCTTACAAAGGCCAGAAAAAAAACGAATAAAAATCAACTGGGGCTATTTACCCAGCATCATCAAGGCCACCGGGTAATCACCCGGGGCTATAGGCACCAGCTTTTCTATATTACTCGTCTTCATTTGATGAATATAACGGGCCCCTAAGCCTAAAGAGGCCGCTGCTAAATAGGCGTCTTGAGTCATAGCCCCAACTAAGACATGAACGAAGGCGTCGAAGCGATCTAAGCGAGGGCCGCGACCTTCGGGCTCACGACCATCAGGACCGCGACCTTCGGGGCGTTCTTGACCTTGATTAGCGTCTGAAACTTTACCCACAAAAGCTTTATCTTCACCTCCGCGAGGCTCTTCACCAGGGCCGTGGCCATATCGCTCGCGCCCGTGATGGTCGCTTTTAGCTTGGGCAAAGACCGATTTCTCGGACACGAAGATTAAGACGTAAAAAGCTTTTTTAACGAAACTTTGTCCGCCAAGCTGATCTTTAACGTTTTCCCCTGAAATCTCCACTAGCTTATGCTCGACCCAATCGTAGCGAAAAAGTCCTTGATTACCAGCCACAAAAATGGTTGCGTAAGGGGGGAGGCCCCTGGCCATAGGCACTGTCCAGCCTTTCTGGCCCCGATTCAAGCCACTAGCTGCCCATAAAACAGTGGAGAGTTCTTCTAAAGAAACCTCGGCTAAAGGCGAAAAATCCCCCCCGCTGAGCGAAGAACGTTTTTTAAGGGTATCGAACAACCCCGCTCCGCCCTGGGTTTGGGGTGGCGGCAAAACGACGTCGGCGGCCAAGGCCTGATTTAGAGATGACCAGAGCAAGGCTGAAAAAGCTAAAACAAAAGCTAGGAATGTGAATTTTTTATTAAACTTGTGCTTAAACACACTATTACCCTTCTAATATAGACAAACAAAAGAAAACCTTTAGTTTTGCAACTGCGACTGAATCTCAATTTTAGAGCTTTGAACTTATATCATTTATCTAGGTCATTGTCAATATTTTTTGCCTCGCCCCCTCGCCCCGCCCAGGCGAAAGCATCAAAATTTTCCAAGCTGTTTAATTAGTGCCCTTGGCTAACAAAAAATTTAACCAACTTGCCAAAATGTTGCCTCTAAACCTAGGAGAATTTATACTTCCTAAAAAGATTGAACAAACGGAAGCCCCATTCAGTCAAAGTATCTCTCCAGATTATCTGATTAAGCCACCCTGTGTTTATGCTGGTTGAATTTGTCTTAACCTAGACGGTTAAATGTGGCCAAGCAATGACGAAAAACTTGTCCACTGCCTAAACGATATTTAATTTATTTTTTCCCCTAAAAGTAAATCTTTTAGGCCCAGAGCAAGATTATGGTCTCCTCAGGTAATTTTTATTTTTTTGACCACGGGAGGTATACTTTTTCGCGGTAAAACTAAACCAGAATGGTCTCCTTTTTATTGGTAATATCCAGCTGGACAATATTTTCCGTTTTTTTTTGATAAAATAAACCGTTTATATCTGGACAAAATTGGCCGTCCTAAACAAAAATAGGAAAATTTTGCCCCTCACGCCCGTAGGCCACTTGAAGACTTAATTGACTTTAGACGGTAGCGTTTGTTGTAAGGTATAATAGAGCAAGGAAGTGAGTTTTATTTTAGATAACTCCGTTATGCGGCCTATTTAACTCGTTGTTATTCGATCGCAATTTTATGAGGCTTCAAGGCATGAACGATTTTAACCGAATACCCCTTGGGATAGCCGATTTTGCGGAAATCCGCAGCGAAGGCTTTATATACGCCGATAAAACCGAACTTATCTATAAGCTGATTGAGAGTAAACAACCTTTTTTTCTTTCTCGGCCGCGCCGGTTTGGCAAATCATTATTGGTGAGCACCCTTGAGACGCTTCTAAAGGGTGGCGAGGATAATAAAAAGCTTTTCGAGGGGCTTTGGATCGGCGACC
>JAITQT010000216.1 GCA_031288745.1 Deltaproteobacteria bacterium | reverse complement strand
AAAGTCAAGAGCAAAATATAAGCTATAAGAAAATAATTATGGGATATAGCATACCTAAAGGATTAAAAAATAAATTCTGCCGTCTTAGAGGCTGAGGGGTTTTTGCGCTACGATCATATTTAAGTTATTTTTTCCCCTAAAAGAAAATCTTTTAGGCCCAAAATAAGATTAAGGTCCAATCTGATAAATTTTATTTTTTTGAACCACGGGTGCTATCCTTTTCGTGGTAAACTGAAGCAGAATGGTATCTATATTTCCTGGTAATATCCAGCTGGACAATATTTTCCTTCTTTTTTATGGAATAGGCTTTATTGGATCGGTTTTCCGTCTTTTTATGACAAAATAAACCGTTTTTTGTAAACAAAATCGACCGTCACAAATATTTTTGCTCCTAAAACCCTAACCTAATAATAATGCTAATTAAGTATAATTACTATTTTTTCCCTCTTAAAGTTTCTTTTTTTTTGCTCAAAAATTTCTAAGGGAAAAAAAACTGGACCAGGTTTGAGGCAAAACTTGGAGATTTTGTATCATCAAATTTTACTCATTTAAAGCCGTCTCTAACATCATTACAGCTTGAAAACTAACGCCTACCAAACGTAGCGGTAACCAAGGTCTGGCGGAAGGGTACTTACGCTTTAAAACTAACGAATAAAATTTTACAATATTATTACATTTTTCTCTCAAAATTACTGCTACAATAATATTTTAAACATTGATAAGCTTAACGCCCTCCCCAATCTAACGAACGTCAGAGGCTATTTTTTTAGCCAAGAGGCCTCTTTTCGCCATAGCTTGTTAAAACTGATTGAAGCGCAAAAAGTCCCCTTTATTCAGTCCTTAAATTTGTAATATGTCCTTATTACTAGTCAATTTGTTAGACTATTTTGCTTTTAAGAGGTTTTTGCGCTTCGATCAAAACTATTTTCCGGCTTCGCTTGGGTTTAGGCGAGATCTCACTTAAGAATTTTGTTTAGCCCCGCTAAGGTTTCACTGGCTAGAATATTTATCTTTTCCACACCCTTGTGACCGTTCACAATTGATCGAAGCGCAAAAAGTCACCTTTATCAGTCCTTAAATTTGTAACAGTGCCTTATTACTAGTTAATTTTTTAGACTACTCTGCTTTTAAGGGGTTTTTGCGCTTCGATCTCAATTGGCTTGTTATGAACGTTATGAGGCCGAATCTATTATTGAAAGTGAAGACACTTACCGTAACAATTTCACTTTCTCTAGAGCTGTAGCATTAAATCAATTATTTAGTTTTAAAAATCGCTCTAAATATCGATCTTAAGCTTAAGCCTCCAAAGCTCAGAAATAAGAATTAAAGCTAGCTCTAAACTCTCTTACCAATCGAAAGACAAAGCCAGCCGCCTGCAGAGAAAAAAGTCTGGTGAACGGTTACAGAAATCTTGATATTAATAGAATGAGATATAAAATTAATATCTAGCAAAGGGATAGGAACAACAAGGATTCTAAAATAGTCTGGCAATTTAAAACCGCTGAAGCTAGAGTGAAACTACGACAGCTCTATCAGGCATTATAGATGATAAAAGATACTAGACCCTTGCGGCGGCTATAGGGAATAGGGCCAGCGGTCAAGCCCTGGTTGGGATGGGCCCAACATTTCTGATAATTTCTTTCTTGTTTTGAAAATATTTACTCGTTACAGTAATTTTCGGGTTTAGCCGTTTTGCCAAAGTAAGTTTTCGCTTATTTTTACCTCATCAAAAAAAACTCAATAAAAATCCAATAATAAAAAAAGCCCTCCCTAAATAGCTATATACCCTAACCCTAAGAGCCCCATAAGGCCTTAAGTTAGCTCTTTTATATTAGCTTAAGCCCTAGTCCCAACCTAAGGTCTAGCTTTTGGTTGACAAACAGATTTAGAAAATATCTAATATTCCCAAAGAGTTTTCTCAAATAGGCCTATAGCCATTGAAGCTAAAACCAATCAACTATAAAAAAAGGATATAAGACTAAACTTAGGATGCAAATTTTCGCGCCCCGGTACTAAATGGCGTTTTTTTACTCAAAGCCTAAATTACCAATTTCTATTTTATAACCCAAATCGTTTCTTTAAATACCTAGCCATTCTAATCAAGCTTTAATTTTAGACAAACTTCAGGCTTTAGCCACAACAGACCATTATTCGGGGCGAGCGATAACGAACCATGAGGAGAAAATAGTCCATGGCGGGCTTTAATAAAAGAGCAAAAAGCCAAACGAGCCGACCAGGCCTACATAATAATAAGACCTACCATCGCGAAGTTCATCAAGACTTTCAAGAGATTATGCCGATAAACGAGAGCCAAGATTTAGATCCAGCCAAGTTTGGCCGTCCCCATGAACTTTTTTTCAACCGAGAGCTTAACTGGTTGGAATTTAACCGTAAGGTCCTAGCCGAGGCTGGAAATCCAGAAAACCCGCTTTTTGAACGGATTAAGTTCTTAGCCATTTTTCACACTAACCTTGAAGAATTTTTCATGGTTAGAGTAGCTGGCCTTACTAGGCAGCGTCATTTAGGGGTGGGTTACACTTCACCCGATGGCTTAAGTGCCACCGAACAGTTGGTTAAGGTGAGAAAAAAGACCATAGAGTTGCTCTCGGCGGCCTCGACTTTGTGGATGAAACAACTACAGCCGGCCTTAGCTAAAAACGGACTTAAATTTGTAAACTATCAGAACCTAAGTTCCAAAGAAAAAACTGAGTTAAATAACTTTTATCAAAATGAAATCTTTCCCATCCTCACCCCCCAAGCCCTCGATAAAGGAAGGCCCTTTCCCCAAGTCTCCAGTGGCAGCCTTAATTTTTTCATTAAGCTCTCCGATGCGGCCGGGAAGATTTACCACGCTCGCTTAAAATTGCCCGATAATCTAAAAAGGTTTATCTGTCTACCGCTTGAGTTTGGCAATCTAGCCAACCAGACCCTGAGACCCAAATTTTCCTCTAAGGGCGTTAAGCTACTTCCTTTGGAGACTTTAATAGTCCAACACCTTAAAGGCGTCTTTCCAGGCTACAAGGTTGAGCAATCGACTCTCTTTCGCATCACTCGCAACACCAATCAAGAAATAGAAGAAGATGAAGCCGACGACCTTTTAGACGCCGTGCGCGATTTAGTCCACCACCGCCGTTTTGGAGAAGTAATCAAGATGGAGGTGGTTCACGATTCGCCCAAA
Source organism: Deltaproteobacteria bacterium (assembly GCA_031288745.1). Lineage (GTDB taxonomy): Bacteria > Desulfobacterota > Desulfarculia > Adiutricales > Adiutricaceae > JAITQT01. The sequence continues at coordinate 3,497 of JAITQT010000216.1, read as the reverse complement.
GAGCTAACCGATTATCTAGCTAAAAATTTCGAGGTTCAGCCTTGGCAGCTATACCATATAAAAGGTAGACTCGGCGGAGGGGATCTGATGGATATCTCTAACCTCGATATCCCTAAGCTGCGCTTTAGCACCTTTATTAGCCGCTTTCCGGCGAGGCTCAAAAAGAACAAAAGTATATTCGACCAGCTTAAAAAAAGAGACTTCTTTCTCTATCACCCCTACGATAGTTTTTTTCCGGTCCTCGATTTTATCCATCAGGCAGCCCGCGACCCTAAAGTTAAGGCCATCAAGCAAACCCTTTATCGGACCGGGGACGACTCTAGGTTGGTCGATTCCCTTATCGAAGCCAGACGGGCTAATAAACAAGTGACCGCCGTGGTCGAACTTAAGGCCCGTTTCGACGAGATGCGCAACATCAACTGGGCCCTAGCTTTAGAAGAAGAAGGCATTAACGTAGTCTACGGTCTGGTGGGCATGAAGATACACGCTAAGCTCTGCTTAGTCATCCGCCAGGAAGAAGACGGACTACGCACCTACCTTCACCTTGGGACCGGCAATTATAACCCTATTACTGCTCGTATCTACTCGGACTTAGGTCTAATTACGGAAAATCAATCGCTAGGTCGCGACGCCATTCAACTTTTTAACGTCATGACGGGCCTAGCCACCATCCGCGATTACGAGTATCTACTGGTCAGCCCGCTAGGCATGAGGAAGGCTATTTTAGAAAAGATTGATAGAGAAATCGAACGCCACCACGCCTTTGGAGACGGCCAAATTCTTTTTAAAGTCAACCAACTCTCCGATAACGACATAATCTTAGCCCTTTATAGGGCCTCGGAAGCGGGAGTAGAGGTCCGTCTCCAGGTCCGCGGGGTCTGCTGCCTTAGACCAGGCGCGCCGGGCAAGAGCGAAAATATCGAAGTCACTTCAATCGTGGGCCGCTTTTTAGAGCACTCAAGGTTACTCTACTTCCGAAACGGCGGTAACGACGAGCTATTTTTTGGTAGCGCTGATCTGATGCCCAGAAACCTTGACCGCCGCATAGAAGTGCTGGCCCCAATTTTAAACGAAGAGTTAAAAATGGTCATCCTAGAGCGCATCCTTTTAGTCCACTTAGCCGATAACCGCAAAGCCTGGCGGCTCTTATCAAACGGCAGTTACGAAAAAGTATCCAACTCAAAACCGGCCGTCGACTCCCAAGCCATAATGATGGAAGGCAAAATCAATTGGACCTCTTTTGATCACTAAGGTCCAATCTTTAACAAAGCTCTTTCTTAGCTAGTGTGATTAATATTTAGATTTCGTGATCAGCGGCCTCATTTAAGCTCTTAAGGGGTAGCGCTTAAAGTTTTTTAAACCGAACGAACGGAGCTTTTTTTAGCCATCTAAAGGCACCAATAACCAACTCGGCCAGCTCTCTTCCCAACTGTCCTATATTGTTTTAGCCCCAAAAACTATCCTTTTAGGGCCCTTTAAAAACTTACCTCAAATTCCTCGTTGAAATTCTTTTAATTTTTTATTAATATATCCAATAAGTTATATTTTTTCCAAGGCTCAACTAATTCTACTCTCACCTTAATCCGAGCGGTTTTTAGCTGGCCCAAAAAACCTTGTATTTATATCTATCTCGTTTAGGGTTCCAAAAAGGCTACGAGGCCTTCGGCCAACCTTTTTAGGCTCTGAAAGAAGGTTTTGTGATTAACAATAACAAGCCAGAGCTGCGGCCTACGCGGGGGGCGGTCATCGATCTGGGAACAAACTCGGTTAGGCTAGTGATAGTGGAACTGGCCCCCGACGGCGAGCCGATGATCTTACTCCAAGAAAAGCTTCCGGTATCTCTTGGTCAAGGCTCTTTTGCCGACGGCTATCTAACGGCTCAATCTATGGACCGTACTGTCGAGGCCCTAAAGAGCCTCACCTCAACGCCAACTTTCCAAGAGGCCGATTATGTAAGGGCTGTAGCCACCTCTGCCTTAAGGGAAGCCCGCAACAAAGAGGAATTACTCGATAGAGCGCGCAACGATCTCGGTCTTGATCTTAAAATAGTTTCTGGTTTAGAGGAGGCCAGGCTCATCTGGGCCGGGGTTAAGGCCAACCTCAATCTTGGCCCAGCACCTTGTCTAATAATTGATATAGGCGGAGGAAGTTTGGAACTAATAATCGAGCGCCTTGGGGCCGAACCGGTTTTAGATTCCCTCCCTTTAGGAGCCGCCCGTCTCTCAGAGCGCATGGGCCTTAGCGACCTAAAAGGCCCTATCCCGGCTAAACTCTATCGCTCAGTAGTCGAATACGTCATCGGCCGCATCCGTAGATTCACCGAACACTCCCGCTCCTATTGCCTTAAGGTTTGCTGGGGTTGCTCTGGCTCTCTAGAAAACTTGACCCGAATTTATGCTAAGCGTAAAAAGGACGGCGATTTTGATTACCAACACATCCTTCCAGTGCCGACTAAAGAGGTAGGAGAAATAGGCCTATGGCTCTCTTCTATGAGCCTAGAGGAAAGACGCTCTGTTCCTGGACTTGACCGCGAAAAAGCCCAGACCATCGTGGCCGCTTGCGCTGCGGCCGAGGCCATTTTAACCACTTTAAATGTCGAACTCCTAAAAGTGTGTCCTTTCGGCCTTAAGCATGGTTTGGTTAGAGAATTTGTGGAGGCCTTTGTCCCAGGTGCCCCCCGTTCGGCAGCCGCGGCCAACGAGGAAAGCGTTAGACGACTTGGACATCGTTGCCTTTACGACGAGGAACACGCCCTAAAAGTAAGCCAAAACGCGCTTATGATTTATGACTCGTTTGCTCAACATAACATTTTTAAACCAAACGATCGCGACCGAGAGCTTTTACGCTACGGGGCCTTACTTCACGACGTGGGTAAGTTTCTCTCCATTAGCTCTCACCAGCTTCATGGTTGGTACCTTGTTAGACACGCCAATCTTTTAGGCTTCGAAGACGATGAATGCGAACTAATAGCCTATCTAGTCTTAGCCCATCGCGGCCCCAAGCACTTGAAAAAAAATTCTCTCCCCGAGCTGGTCAAATCCCTAGATAGCGGGCCTAAGAACTCGCGCTTTAGATTTTTAGGTTTTTTTTGCTGGTTAGCCGAAATGCTAGAGTCTAGGCGACAAGGAGGGGTCGAAAGTTTCAAGCTTAAACTCGATGGCCATAAGGTTTGGTTTGAGGTTCGCGCCAAGAACGGAACCGATTTGGAGTCGGAAGTTAGTCTTTTTGAAAAAGCGGCCCCTCAGTTGGAAAACCTCTTTGAGCTTAAATACGCCGGGGCCTTATTACTAGGCTCGGTCGATCATAATCCCTATTGAACATAATTCTTTTTTGCCCATTGAGTAAATGGATAAAAAAAAATATATTTTAAAATTGTCTTAACCCTACAATGTACCATATTCCAATTTGACTATTGACGCTCAGTAGTTTATAATATCTAGTGGGGAATTATCCTTTTCAATTTTCAGCCTAATAGCCGCCTGAGTTTTTGGCTTTCC
>JAITQT010000185.1 GCA_031288745.1 Deltaproteobacteria bacterium | reverse complement strand
CCTCGAACCGTAAATCGGGAAAGCCAAAAACTCAGGCGGCTATTAGGCTGAAAATTGAAAAGGATAATTCCCCACCAGATATGATAAACCACTGAGCGTCAATAGTTAAATTGGAATATTGTACATTGTAGTGTTAACTTTACTCAGTTAAAGTCTACCGCAACGATGCCCTTTAAGTCAGATAAGGTTACCCGCGAGAACTAAAAACGAGAGAAAAGACGCAAAGCAACAGTAAACTTACGGCCATGGCCACCCTAGCGACCATGACAAGCTTATATCTAGGCGCTTTGGGATTAACTCTAACAGCCTCTCCGCCCCGACGGGCCACCAAGGCCCCGCTGATTAAAAATACGGCCCCAACGACCATGCCCCAGTAAAACTCTTCTTTAAGAAAAATTATGCCCACCGCCGCCCCCAAGACCGGCTGCACCTGCATAATAATAGCCGTCGCCGTTGCCGAGGTGTTTATTTGAGCCACCGCCTGGCAGACATAAGCCACGCTGACGGCCACGATGCCCCAAAGCATAAAAGGGAGAGATCTTTTAAACTCAGCCCAAGAACCTAGATTATCGGTCCAAAAGACCAGCCCAAAACATAACAAACTACAGACGATAGACTGAGCAGCCACTAAACGCCAAGGATTGACTCTATGGACAAAATAGCCCATGATCATGATGTGACCGGCCCAGATTAGATCGGCCGTTAGCGTCAGCGCATCCCCAAAATTAAAGCCACCCCCCGCACCTGACCGAGATAAAAATAAAAGTCCTATCATACACAAGCCCAAGCCTATCCAAACCTGCCTTCTTGGCAGTTGCCCTAAAACAAAGCCAAATAAGGCCACCATGGGCACGTAAAGAGAGGTAATGAACCCAGATTTTGAGGCCGTGGTAAAGGTGAGCCCATAATACTGAAGTATGGAAGCTAACGTTAGAAAGGTACCGAGCCATAGCCCACCTTTAAGCCAGCTCCAGCGACCGACGTCGTGAAAAAAGTAATCGGCCGGGGCCTGACGACGCCCCCAACGCAAGACCAATGGGGCCAAAGACATGGCGGCAAACAAATAGCGAAAGGCAGTGTAAAACAGAGGATGGGTAAAGCTCAAGGCGTGACGATTTATAGGCGAGGTTATGCCCCAGATGAAGGCCGCTATTATTAAGAGGAGCAAAGCTCTAGTTTTAGAGTTCATAATAAACCAAAAAAACAGGATAAAAAATTGTAAAATTTGCCTAGATAGACAAAAACGGAACCTGCCCAATAGCCGTCTTTTTGACGTAAGAGAGGCCTGGCCCTTAAGTATATGCTACTCCTTGCGAGAGATAAAATCCACTTTGCCAAAAAAGAGAGGTAAAATTAAGCCTTAAAAGCGGTACCAAGTTCCAAAAAAAAACCAGCTTTCCGAACCAACGGAAAGCTGGGGAACAATACCAAAGCCTTAGAGGTAAAAGGGGTTAATCTACCTAAAAATCCTAGCCAAAACAGTTAGCTCCCTCCAAAAAAAGCCTTAACAAAGGCTATGGGCAAAAACTAAACCAAAACGGCTAAACTATAAAATCTTAGTGCCCTTGTGAGCGAGAGATGTAACTTTTCTTACTCGAGGCGGCCTTAATACGTGCGGTAGCCCGCATGAGCTTAATTTCAGCTTGCAAAATGTCCTTATCGCCCATAGCCGGCTGCCCTGCCGAGGCGGCCTTAGCCCTGGCCTCCTCAATCATGGCCAGAGCCTTGCGCCTGGCTTGTTCGGCCCTCTCAAGATCGATTTCCTCCAACAACTCGCAGCTGTTGGCTAAGACTGTAACTTTATTAGGTAAAACTTCTATAAAACCGCCGCCGACAAAGACTAAATTATCTTTGCCTTGGGCTCGGTACATCATCACGGCCGGTTTAAGCTCGGTTAAAAAAGGAATATGACCCGGCCAGGCCGCAAAATCGCCTTCCGAACCCTTACAAGCCACGGCTGCGACCGGTAGGTCCATAGCCAAAACTTTGTCGGGAGAAACCAAAGTTAAATTAAATTGTTTTTCGCTCATAAAGATTTATCCCTTTGGCTAATGAGCCTAAAAAGGCCAAAGTAAAGCTTAGGCGGCTTCCTTGCGCAGCCGTTCGGCTTTCTCCCTAACCTCTTCAATGCCGCCAACCATGTGGAAAGCTTGCTCGGGCAAATCGTCGTGAAGACCTTCTAAAATCTCCTTAAAACCTCGAACCGTATCCTCTACTTTAACAAACTTACCCGAAGAACCGGTAAAGACCTCGGCCACAAAGAAGGGCTGAGAAAGGAAACGCTGGATCTTTCTAGCTCTAGCCACGGTTATCTTATCGTCCTCACTAAGCTCTTCCAAGCCTAAAATGGCAATGATGTCTTGGAGGTCTTTATATTTTTGAAGAGTCTGCTGGACCAAGCGGGCGGTTCGGTAGTGTTCAAGTCCTAGATAATTGGCGTCTAGTATGCGGCTGGTCGAATCTAGAGGATCGACGGCGGGGTAAATACCTAACTCGGCAATCTGCCTTGATAAAGTCACCGTACCGTCTAAATGCGAAAAGGTGGTGGCCGGGGCCGGATCGGTTAAGTCGTCAGCAGGCACGTAAACGCACTGAACCGAGGTAATAGAACCGCGGTCAGTGGAAGTAATCCGCTCTTGAAGCTCTCCTAACTCGGTGGCCAAAGTGGGCTGGTAACCCACCGCCGAAGGCATACGGCCTAAAAGGGCCGATACTTCGCTTCCAGCCTGGGTAAAGCGGTAGATATTATCGACAAACAATAAGACATCTTGACCTTCCTCGTCGCGAAAATACTCAGCCGCAGTTAAGGCCGTTAAGGCCACCCTAGCCCGAGCTCCAGGAGGCTCAGTCATCTGACCGTAGACCAGCGCGGCCTTATCAATAACCCCGCTCTCTTTCATCTCGTTATAGAGGTCAGTTCCCTCGCGGGTCCTTTCACCCACGCCGCCGAATACGGAGATGCCGCCATGGTGCATCGCGATGTTATGGATCATCTCCATCATGATAACGGTTTTACCTACCCCCGCCCCACCAAAGAGGCCCATCTTACCCCCCCTAGGGAAAGGCACCAACAGGTCAATAACCTTAACCCCAGTTTCCAGAACGCGCACGGACGTATCTAAGCTAGTAAACTGAGGTGAGGGCCGGTGAATGGGGTAATATTTATCGCTTTTAAGCTCCCCTAGGCCGTCGACCGGTTTTCCGATAACATTTAAAACTCTACCCAAACAGGGTTTACCCACCGGCACCGAGATTGGTTCCCCGGTGTCTTTAACCGGCATCCCTCTAACCAAGCCGTCGGTGATATCCATGGCGATGGTCCTGACGGCGTTGTCGCCTAAGTGCTGGGCCACCTCTAAAATCAGGTTATCGCTTTGATCGTTAATAGCCGGATTGGAAACCAACAAGGCGTTTAGGATTAAAGGTAGCTGGCCTTCCTTAAAGGCCACGTCTACGACCGGGCCGATAACCTGGATAATTTTACCTTCGTTCATATATCCTCCGAAAAACTTGGCGTCAAAGGCGTAAATTTTAACCCAGCCCCAGCTTTTAGGCCGGAGGGGGCGAAAAAACAATCGGATTAGCCCTTAAGGGCTTCGGCCCCATTTACAATATCCAAAAGCTCGTTAGTCACGGCCGCCTGGCGGGCCTTATTATAGGACATGGTTAGATTATGGATAATATCCTTACAGCTATTGGAAGCGTTATCCATAGCCTGCATACGGGCAGCGTTTTCGCTAGTAACGGATTCGAGTAAAGCCCGATAAACGATAATAGAGAGGCTAGTGGGGATGAGCCTTGAGAGAAGCTCAGAGGCTTTAGGCTCG
>JAITQT010000183.1 GCA_031288745.1 Deltaproteobacteria bacterium | reverse complement strand
AAAGTCCCCTTTATTCAGGCCTTAAATTTGTAATATGTCCTTATTACTAGTCAATTTGTTAGACTATTTTGCTTTTAAGAGGTTTTTGCGCTTCGATCAGACTTGGTTTTTTTTCGGTTATGTAGCTCAAAAAAACGTAACCGTTCACAAAACCTCTTTAAGAGCTTGGTTTCCGCTTCCAGTTCGACTGAGGCCTAATTATGGTAATGGTTGGCCTTCCCCTCGCAAATTGAAAAATCAATTAAAGGCAAGCGTATAGAATAACCTGTTAAATTCTCAAAGAGCGGCCGGCGTCCTTGAAAGGTTGATGAACGGGTACAAAAAAATATGTATAAAAGTTTGTAGTTAGATTATTATCAATTAAAATTTGCTAAATTAATGCAGTATAATCATTAAAGATAAATAACTTTATAAAAAAATTTTAGATAGGCTATTAGTTTTACTTAAGCGTGGTAGATTTATAGATGCATTGGAGCTAAAAATAGAAATGAACTTCAGTTACCTATTTAGTAACTGTTCACCAAGTCTTTTTTTCCCCACGTTGCGGCTGGTAGTGACTTTTGAGTTGTAATTAAGTTTAAGCATACCCTTAAGTTCGTAACATTAGTTCTTTTAACGTTTCTACTTAGCTCTCTGCTCCAACCATATATTTTAACTTTGATCGAAGCGCAAAAACCTCTTAAAAGCAAATATAGTCTAACAAATTAATTAGTAATAAAAGTATGTTAAAAATTTAAGGCCCGATAAAGAGGACTTTTTGCGCTTCGATCAACTTTGATTAATGTTAAAATTACTAATCTCCTATAGGGGGCTACATTGCTTCGGGATGTGTCGTCCCTTTCAATAGGCTTGGCACCGCAGCGTTCTCTCTTGTGAATGGGTCCTTAAAAGTTCACATTTGTGAACGGACACCCTATTTAAAAATCTAGTCTGTCAGGGCTAGACAGCTTAAAAAATCTCTTAAAGGCGCATTCTTAGCTTATTCTTGATCGAAGCGCAAAAACCTCTTAAAAGCAAAATAGTCAAACAAATTAACTAGTAATAAGGACATGTTAAAAATTTAAAGACTGATAAAGGGGACTTTTTGCGCTTCGATCATTCTTACGATTTTAAGTAAAGCTCCTTAAAGAGCTTGCGGTACGGCCGTTTTGTCTTAAAAATGATGTTCGATGCTATTTTTTACCCCCCTGAAAAGTTAAAATTTTTTTTAGGAGCGCCCGCAAATCTGCGAAGACCCATTAAACTGTTGTAGTACTAAGATCGAAACAACAAAAAAGTGCCCTGGAGACGCTTTAAATGCGACCAACCCCAAAGGCTAGTTAGGGATAGTAAGGAGACGGTAACAACCCGAAACAAAAGCTGAGCCGATAGGATCTGGACCGGGGCTGCGCCCAGGCTTTGACCTACGAAGGCGCTAACAATCTCAACAAGGCCCAGGCCCCCTGGGGTTAGGTTAATTAAAGTAGCGTGGATTTGCACGGCTGCGAAGAAAAAGAGGGCCGGCCAGGAAAGATGAACGTTAAATGCGATTAGGGTTAGCCAATTTAATAAGGCCCAAGATAAAAAGTAGGCAGCTTGATTAAGAGCGAGGCGACGTTGAAGATAAGGGGAGCGGGCAAGAGAGTTCCAGCTGTCTAAAAAAGGCCTTTTGCTCATAAATAGGCGTGAGACTAAGCGGCCGCCCGCGAAAAGGGCAGCTAGACTGGCAAAGGCGGCTAAAGCGAAATATAACAATAGTGCGAGCGGCGGCTTATACCCTAAAAAATTAAGCTTAATAAGCCCAATAAGGCCGAAAAACGAAGAGAATGAAAGAGTTAAAACTGATAGGGAAATAAATTGAGGAGTGAAAGAAACCGGACTAAGGCCAAAACGAGATTTCAAATACAATATCCTAAAGGCTAGGCCGGCTTTTAAGGGGAGCACGTTATTAAAAAAAGAGCCTGTGGCGTTTAGGGCTAAGCCTTCCAAAAGGCTCATATTGATTTTAAAATATTTTAGGGCTGTTCGGCCAAGATCACTAGCTAGCAAAAAGGATAAAAACCAAGCCGGGGCTAAGGCTAATAAAATAGAGGTCTCGATATGGTGGGCCCAGAGGCTTTTAAAGTCTTCGATATGGTCGTAAACGTACCAAGCTAGGCCACAGAGGAGAAGAGCGGTCAGGGAGACGGAAAAGAGACAAGAGCGAAATTTATTTTTTAAGAGGTCTTTAAACGTAAATATTTCCCATAAAAATAATAATGTCCGAACTTAGAGGAGCATTAAGTTTTTTATTATAAAAAGAGAGCCGAAAATTTAGTAATTATTATGGTATATTAATAGCATAAAGGTGAGAGAGCCAACTTAGCGTCGGGTATATTGGTTTATAAGTTAAAAAAAATAACATATTTAAACTTACTAAAGGCTAAGAAAATTTTTTAGGTATTTTTTAGTTAAGATCAAAGCTTTTTAGCCCTCTATTTTGCTCTTCTTGTATAAGTTGGCGTATTTTTTTTGTTATGGGCCCCGGGCGGCCCTGGCCTATAAGCCTATCGTCCCAGCGGTAAACTCCTAAAACGTCAAAGGAGGTAGTGGTGATGAAGGCCTCCTCAATTTCTTCTTGTATTTGTGGCTTAGTCATATCTTGATTAACAACGCTTTTAAGCTCTCCTTGGGCTACCAAATTTTGGGCTAGATCCATAATTCTTAATAAAGTCACTCCTTTAAGGATGCGTTTAAAAGAGGGTACGACTAATCGCTTATCTTTTGTAATCACGGCTACGTTTTCCGTAGCCCCTTCAGTCAGAAAGCCTTCTTGATCAAAGCTAACCACATAATCGGCCCCGGCGTCTAAGGCCGTTTTTTTGGCCAAAACGTTATGTAGATAGTCGCAGCTCTTTACGCCAGCGTATTCACTTTTAGCCGGGAAAGGGGAGGTGGCTAGACTTATCCCGCGCTCGTATAGTTCGGGGGCAGCCGGCATAAACTTCATAGTCACAAGATAGAGAGCCGGGCCTTTGGAGTCGTATGGGCTTACGGTGAAGCTGCCCGGACCTCGAGAGATGGTTAACCTTACGGTTATGTCTTTGCAATTTCCTAAATGGTAAGCTTGGCGCAAGATATCCCTTATGTTATCAAAGCACGAGGGAAAAGTTAAACTTAAGGCTTGGGCCGAGGCCTTAAGGCGCTCGAGGTGCTCTTCTAAACAGTAGGCTTTACCGTCTAAGCATTTAAACGACTCAAAGACTGCGTCGGCCCGGTGGACCATGTGATCGTCGGGAGGTACTCCCCAGAGGGGTGGAAAGGTGGAAAAACCTCCCCAGATACTAGAAAACATAACTAAATAATTGTCGTGCCAACTTTTTTTGTTGGCCAAAAGGATCTCCGTTAGTTTTTCCGGGCTGTAAACGGGAAAATTATGCATAATGCTAAGTAACTCCGAAAGGATATAAAGAAAAGTAGGCTTAAGTCTACTATTGGCGGCCGTTTAGAGCCGTATGATTTTTGAGCGAGGCCAAGGCCGAAGCGTAATCGGCGGAGGAATAAAGATAAGAGCCGCTAACTAAAACCGTGGCACCACTTTCTATTAAAGCTGCAGCGTTAGATGAGTCAACTCCGCCGTCGATTTCTATTTCCGCATTAGAACCATTAAAGCTAAGAAATTGTTTTAGGCGTTTGGTCTTATCAATAGTTGAAGAAATAAATTGTTGACCGGAAAAGCCAGGGTTAACTCCCATCAGAACCGCTATGGTGATTAAATCAAGGCTTTCTTCTAAAAGTGAAATAGGGGCCAACGGGTTTAAAACTAAGCCAGCTTTAACACCGCAGTCGAGGATGGAAGTTAACGTTTTATGGAGGTGCGCGGCCGCATCCACATGAAAGCTGACCAAATCAGCCCCGCTCTTAGCAAATATTGGACCATAGGTTAGTGGGTCGCAAACCATTAAATGGACGTCAAGGGGGAGCTTGGTCGCCTTATGAAACGTTTCAACTGCCCGCGGGCCAAAAGAGAGGTTGGGCACGTAATGCCCGTCCATAACGTCTACGTGAAACCAATCGGCCCCGGCTTGTTCCATGGCTTGGATTTGATCATAGAGCTGGCCATAGTCAGCCGATAACAGCGAGGGGGCTATTTTTATCATAAAAAAAATTATTAAATGTAATAGTAGAAAACCACTCGGCTTTAGCCTAAGAGGTGAAAAAGTATTAGTGACTGTTTTAAATTCGTAACATAATAATATTACTAGTTAATTTTTTAGACTATTTTGCTTGCGCTGTGGAAAGGCGCATTTACCTAGGAAGCTGAAATGCTCCCCCGATAACTCTACTGTTCCGGCCGGTAACAACCCTGGAGCCCATGGAGGTAACAATATGATCTGAGCCCTTAATGTAAAGTCCCGTTTTAGCGGGGCCGTGAGCGATGCGGGTCGAAACGAGTAGTGAATGCTGAGCAGGCCTCGAAATGTTA
>JAITQT010000178.1 GCA_031288745.1 Deltaproteobacteria bacterium | reverse complement strand
AAAGTCCCCTTTATTCAGGCCTTAAATTTGTAATATGTCCTTATTACTAGTCAATTTGTTAGACTATTTTGCTTTTAAGAGGTTTTTGCGCTTCGATCATGATTAACCTGATTTTCTCGGCATTAGGGTATTGAACTTCAACTAGATCTTTTATAAATACCGCCCAATCTACCCGCTTCCTTGTTTCAGTGATTGAAACAACCCTTTTGCCGGCGAGAGGCTCCACAGCCATGAAGATGTCCGCCACTCCTTTTCTAACGTATTCGTCATCTATGCGGATAGGACTACCCGGCTTGGCGGGAATGGGGAGACTGACGTCGTCCACCAATTGCTTGTTAGACTCGTCCATGCAAACCACAGGAAATGCTGGCTCGTAAGGCAACTGATATATTTCAAGCACATCCTCCATCGCCGCTACGAAACTACCGTACCCCTCTGGTGGGATTTTCCAGTATTTCTTTTGGTGAGGTTTAAATTCATTTTTTTTAGAGCCCTTTGTATAGTCATTGGAGAAACTGAATCGACAATGTTTAGCTCAACAGCCTTTTCAGCCAATAGCCTGACCGTCCAACGAGTCCTGCCTTCGGGAGCTTCTGAGGTGGCCAACGCCGTGATTCTGGCCTCAAAAGCACCATCGAATTTGATCTCTCTAGTTGTTGTGTCTAATGATTTACGCTCCAGCGCTTGGTCGAGCCCTTCCTCAACGAAACGTTTCTTCAACCTCTCCACAGTCCTGCCGGACATGCCAAGGGCTTTACAGATATCTGCCGTCGTCTAAGGCGGCTCAGGTTGTCGTCATCACACAGAAGCAAGGCTCTGTCGAGCAATACCATTCTACTTTCATGCTTACCCCTTTTTGTTATGGCTTCGACTTGTTCCCTTTCCTCTGGAGTCAAAGTGACTTTGTACCTGGTACTCATGGTGCACCTCCTGGTGGGTACCACGAATAACAAACTATGCGACAAAAGTCTTAGTACAAGGTACTAGTTCCTTTGCAAATTTAGACTTGACCTCGGGGGGCCCACCATTTTTTCTTTATTTAAAGGCCCTTAAGTTTTTTAAGGGCCTTTTTCCTTACTTTTTTGATTGGCTATTTTTTCTGCGTTCGATAATAACCTTTCCTCAATTAGGCCTTATTGACTAATTATAGCTTAAAACCAAAAAAATATCCTGCCTAAGATTTTATAAGCCAAATTTTTTTTGATATTAAATTAGAAAAGATTGTCCTTAAATTCTGGCCTGGGCCGCATTTGAGAATAAAAGTTTAAGCGGGGCCTCTTCCCTCTTAGAGTCTTTAACCCCTCTATTGGGCCAGACTTTAAGCTAATATCAAAATTTAGTTTATTTAATTTATAGGCCTTAAAAAAAACTAAGTCTTTTTTGACAGACTAGCTAACTAATGCTAAAATAATTAAAATACTAGCTAAGGATCCTAATCCTTAAGTTGGTCTTTTTAATATCTATCTCGGCAGGGGGAAGCTAAAAAAATCGCTACTTAAACTTATTTAGCCCAAAGTTATTAAGCCGCTGAGCCTCATTTTTTGGCTGGCTGGTTTTAAATTGTATCCGTTCACAAATGTGATCGTTTAAGGGCCCGTTAACAAGTGAGAACGTTGCGGTACTAAGCCTATTGAAAGGGAAGACACATGCCGCAACAATGTAGCCCCCTATAGGAGCGTAGTAATTTTAACATTGATCGAAGCGCAAAAAGTCCCCTTTATCAGTCTTTAAATTTGTAACATAGTCTTATCACTAGTTAATTTTTTAGACTATTGTGCTTTTAAGAGGTTTTTGCGCTTCGATCAACATTAATCAAAGTTAAAATATATGGTGGGAGCAGAGAGCTAATTAGAAACCTCAAAAGAACTAATGTTAAGCTCTTAAGGGTATGCTAAAACTTAATTACAACTCGAAAGTCGCTACCAGCCGCAACGTGGGAAAAAAAAGACTTGATGAACGGTTACTTTAAATTCAACTTAGGTAGTTTTCCTAGCCAGCTTTAAGAGAGGCACCTCAAAAGAAATTTTCTGAAGCAGACCATGTTTATAGCTTTTTTGGGGGCCAATTTTTGTCAAAAAAAGATAGCCTATTTTGGCTCTAGGGTAGGCTGTAAAGACGGTAAACTCCCCCTCCCTAAAGGAAGGGGCTTGTAAAAGGCCGGGTTGTTCAGGGTAATCGGAGTAAAGTCCGCTAAGTTGTATTAGGATTGTTCCCCTGGCTAAACCCAGTGGAGGCTCTTGGCGAGAAAGAGGATGAAAGTAAAAGATTTTCTTTATATCATAGATCGAATCGCCCCATTTCAATTGGCCTTGGATTGGGATAATTCGGGTCTTCAAGTGGGCAATCTGGAATCTAGTGTCGAACGGGCGGCCTTAGCTTTGGACCCTAGTTTGCCTATTATTTGCCAAGCCGTAGCCCAAGGTTGCCAACTGTTAATCACTCACCACCCACTTATTTTTAAACCACTTAAAACTTTTGATCTTTCCAATCCTCAGGCCGCCCAACTGGCTGCTGCTATATCCGGCTCTTTAGCCGTGATCTCGGCTCATACCAATTGGGATGCTAAGGTCGTCGCTGAAGAGTTGGCCGATCTTTTGCAAGTAGAGCGTAGGCGGCCTCTTGAAGATCGCTGGCTTAAATTTCTTAAGGTGGTTGTTTTTGTGCCTGAGAGCCACGAGGAGGCTGTTCGCCAGGCAGTCTTGGCCTCCGGGGCTGGGACTATAGGCGAATACACCGACTGTTTTTTTAAATCCAACGGTCTTGGCGGTTTTAAGGTCCCTCCCGATGGCCGCCCGTTTTCTGGAGAACCTGGTTTGGCCCACCAAACCGACGAGGTGAGGCTAGAAATAATTACACCTATCAATTTGATGGGGCTAGTCGATCAAGCTGTTAGGTCAGTTCACCCCTATGAAGAGCCGGCCTTTGAATTTTACGAACTTAAGACCTCGGGCCACGGTTTTGGACTTATCGGTTCGTGGGACCCTCCTAGAGAGGCCGCGCCTTTTTTAAAGGCTCAATTAAGTTCTGATGGTTTTTGGGCGGGCCCAAAACCTGGTTTAGTAAGCTCAGTGGCCTTAATGCCAGGCTCGGGTGGAAATTATGTCCAGCTAGCTTATAAGGCTGGGGCCCAGCTTTTGGTGAGCGGAGAAATTACTCATCATCAGGCGTTATTGGCCGAAGAGCTTGGTCTTTCGGTTTTTGCGGCCGGCCACTTTGAAACGGAAAGACCGGGCCTTGATCGTTTGGCTGGAGAGCTGGCTAACGAGTTTAGGCACCGCCAAGAGAGAGTTGAGTTGATAAATTTAGAAGAAAAGTCGCCTTTTTATAGGTTATAATTTTAATTTTATCGGAGAATTATGTGAGGAATATACTCCTTAAACTTATAAAATTGCAAGATTTAGATAATAAAATTAAAAATTGGCAACAGATTGAGGCCGAAACCCCTGGAAAATTGGCCCAAGCCAGGGAAAATTTGACTGCTTTGGAGGCTCAATTAACCGTCCACAAAGAGCGCTTGGTTGTTAACTCTCGACGCTTAAGGCAATTGGAGGTCGAGACGGCCGATCTAACGCAGCGCCGGATCACCAATCAGACTCGTCAGTTAAAGGCTCGTAATAACGAAGAGTATCGGGCCGTGCTTAAGGAAGCCGAGACCATCAATAATCAACTATCTTCTCGCGAGGACGAGTTACTGTCTTTGATGGACGAAAACGAAAAGATGGAAGCGATCGGGCCAGGTTTGGAAGAGGAGGTAAAAAAAGAGCTGGAAATTTTTACCCAGCAGGCCAGTCAATTCGAAAGTATTCTTCAAGAGGGCCGTAAGAAAAATCTCGAGGACGAGGAAGACCGAAAAAATCTTTTAACTTTAATCCCAGCCGAGTTCTTATCTCGTTTCTCAACGGTGGCTAAAAATAGGGACGGTCAGGCTATGAGCCCCATGCGGGTCGATATGTGTGGTATTTGCCGGCTAAAGATCCCCCCTCAACTGTTTAACGAGCTTCAGACCGGGGAAAAGATGCTCAGTTGCCCTAATTGCGGCCGCATCATGTACTGGACCATGGATCCCCTTTTTAAAGATTTCGTGCCTGTCGTAAAGACGGTGGAAGGCGAAGGGGATAACAAAGTAAAAGCTAAATCGAAATCTAAGTCTAAAGCCAAGTCTAAGGATAACTTCCAGGAGCAAGCCGAGCCAACTGACGAAGAGTCGTCAGTAGAAGAAGTAGAAGAAATAGAAGAGAGCGCCAGTGTATAAGAGCCATTCTTTGCGATTTAAGGTTATTTTGCTCTTTTTGACCCTAATTTGGCTTTCCGCCTTATTAGAAGAGCGCTCTATAGCCTCAGAGTGGCCGGCCCCCGCAGCCCCTCCCGGAGTGGTCGTAACCCAATCTTTAAGCCTGGAAGAAAGGTTAGAGAGCTTAATCAAGCTCCCATTTAGGCCCGACGGCGTGGTTTCCGACGACGGGCGTTGGACAACTTGGGCGGCACCTTTAAATACTATTAAAACCCCTGGGTTTAATTGCAGCGGTTACGTTTTAGAAGCCGTTCGGTTATTAACTTGGAAGGACTTAACCTTAGAGGCAGCTAAATATGATATCGAAGGCGACTCGGGCCCCGATTCGCCCCTGGGGGCTGATTGGGACTTTGGTTTAGATTTGATTCGCAATCTAACCGGAGGATCAGATGAGGTCTTAATCCCCCAACCCCAAAGGGAAAATAAAATAATCGTCGATGCGAGCCAGCGCCCATTAGGCTGGGGGGTAGATGTAAACGGGCCTGAGTTTGAAGAATTGTTAAAAAGTTTGCGGCCCGACTCCTATTATCTTTTCGCTGTTTCAAAGCCTGAAAGACGCTTTAAGAGCGGGCTATCTTACTACCACGTAGGGCTTATTCACGCCGCCTCAGACGGGGCTATCTGGGTCTATCAGTGTACATTAAGGGCCAAGGTCCACCGAATTAACGTGGCTGAAAAACGCGGGCTAACTTTACTAAGGCGTTACTTTCCGCCTATAAAAAATTCACAGCGCCGAATAATATTAGCTAGGTTAAATTTAGATGAAAAATTTGAAGCGGCCCTCAACCGAAATTATGCCCAGCCCGTAGCTAAATTTGATAAATCCCCCGACGTTTCTAAGGCTAGGGAAGATTTGACTATTCTTTTGTCAGAACCTTTTAACCATCAAACTACCGCCCAATTAGCTTCGCTTGCTTTTAAAATAATCCCAAAATTAGCTCAAGAAAGCTCCCTAGATTTATCCAAATCCGCACTAGAAAGTAAAAAAGATTTATATAGTCAATCAACTTTAATCGCTAACAAACCTTTGGCTGAAAATCATAGTCAGAAGGGAAAAAGTGAGACTAAGGAGAGTGATAAAACGGTCTCTGATTTAGCTAAAAAAATACATAGAGCTACGGAGTTGTCCATAAAAAAAGCTCAAGATCTAGCCACCAAAGCTAACCTAAGCGAGGTTAAGCCCCGAG
>JAITQT010000170.1 GCA_031288745.1 Deltaproteobacteria bacterium | reverse complement strand
GAAAACATAAACGAAACCTTTCTTCTTCAATGTCAAATTGAAGACCCTGGGACCCTACCGGGTACCAGGAAGTTAGGCTCCCTTTACATCAAGATCCACACATTTTCGAATGATCCCCTGCGGGATGTGTCGTCCCTTTCAATAGGCTTGGCACCGCAGCGTTCTCTCTTGTGAACGGGCCCTTAAACGTTCACATTGGTGAACGGACACTAAAAAAGACTAAGGGGACCAATTATTGGGCCCACAGAAAAAAGCCTCTAAAAAAAGTTGCCAAAAGGAGTCCCATAAGTTGTGCCTGGCCGACCCAAGTTTCTGCTTTAGCAACCGCCTCTGTTTGGGCAAATTCATCCAGCATAAACAGCATAAACACTCTAGGCCTTATTTTGCTCAATGTTCGACTGGCCTTGGCCTTGGCTTTGAAGCTGTAATAGAGTTTCTTTCAGTGCTAGCCTTAAGCTCTTAATCATGATCGAAGCCCAAAAAGTCCCCTTTATCAGTCTTTAAATTTGTAACATGTCCTTATTACTAGTTAATTTGTTAGACTATTTTGCTTTTAAGAGGTTTTTGCGCTTCGATCAATCATGAGCTTTGGAGGTTTCTCCTTAAGGTCTCCATTAAGAATTATTTTTAAAACTAGATATACGATATATAACTATTATATCTATAAAAATCTAAATTATTAGTATAAGTATATTTATTAGCAATAGAGCTTGCTTAAAGTATACGATATGCAAGTTGTGAAAGCATGCAGGCTTTAAGAAAAAATACTTTACTACGGTGGAGCTGGAATTGATTATGAAATTGTTATTTAAAAATCAGAATAGTTTAGATTTTACTTGTCAGCTACTTCTTAAATTATCAAGGATTTAATATGATAAATAGAAATAAAAAGTTTTTTCTTGCATTTTAGAAAAGTATAATTTACTTTAATAAAATGAAGGTGGTCTCTAAATTTTAAGGTCAGCGGCCAGATCTTAAGAGATTTTACTTCTTGACACCACCCGCCCTGAAGGAAGGGAGTTCCTACGGTGCCTGAAGCGGAGTGCCATTTTTCAATTTTACGTGAGTATAAAATGGATAATCAAAGAACTTAGGATTGAAAACAAGATTTAAGCTTGAATAAGCTTTATATCTCCGCCCTTAGGGAAGGAGTTTACGGAGCTTTAGATAAACTGTGCTAGTCAAGCCAGTAAAATTAATGAGCTAGTTGGAAATTTTTTAACTTCTCTACACTTAGATTTATTATAGAAATTTAAAGTCGTGGTTATGAAAGATTTTTTATTTAATTTAGTCTAATTTTTAGATGGGGACTTAGTCGACTAGGCCAAAATATCAAGTTATTTAAGGGTTTTAAAAAATTACTATTTAAGAGCAAAGAATTATTATTAAATCATTAAAATTTAATAGGTTATCCTGACATTTTAAAATTAACCAAGTTTTGATCGAAGCGCAAAAAGTCACCTTATATCAGTCCTTAAATTTGTAACAGGACCTTATTACTAGTTAATTTTTTAGACTACTTTGCTTTTAAGGGGTTTTTGCGCTTCGATCAGTTTTGCTTAGGTTAAAGTCTGGTTAGTCTGTTGTTTTTGACAGTGTTAAGGGTAACGAAGGGGGCCGCAGGTCCAAAAGTTTTAGGCTTTGCAAGATGGGCGAACTAATTATAGATTACCGACTATAGCCAAAACGGAGGTAAATTTATAGTTAAAAAATTAAACTTGTCAACCGGGTCGATCTATTGTATTATAAACTTAAGAGCTTGCGCTTTAGTCTTCCTGTAAATTTTAACCTTTGGGTCGATTGAATTTAATTAATATAGTTCTTTAGAATCTAAAAATGTCTAAAAGAGATATGTTTATTTTTTTCTTCCATATAGTTGCTCGTATTGGCCGAAATTTTAGCTTGGTATGGAGACCAAGGCTTTCTTTGGCGCTTTGATTGACCTTATTTTCAGTATTTAATTCGAGGTTAAACGTGAGAAATTCTTTTAGAAATTCTAGCATAATTTACCGTGATAATATCCTTCCCTTTAAGCCCCAAAATGAGCTGGACTTGGAGGGTGGTAATTGTTTTGAAAGTTTGGTCAGTAGAATTTTGGTCGACCTCGAACTCTTAGAAAGCGAAGCTGAGCTTAAGGCTCTTAACGATCTAAAGAGCGATCAATTAGCTGAGGCTAATCTTAAATCGGTCTCGTCTAGCCTTAAACTGGGTAAAAACGCCCTGTTTTGGATAACTTTTAACTATTGCGAGCAATATGTAGCCTCCTCCAGAGGCAATCAAAATATATTTCAAATTTATTTGGAAAAATTAAGGGCAGCTCTTTTAAAGAGCCATCTTAAGACCGAATATCTTAAGATAGTTTGGTTTTGTCCCAACGGTTTTTTTGTAGGTCACCTTTTAGGCTTGGATGCGGAGATTTTGATTAACCAAAATAAAATGGCTGCGGCCCCGGGCTTAATCATTGTCGCTGCTCAAGTCAACGGCTCGGCTGAGCCATTGGGCTTTTTGCTTAAAGATACGTTAGAAGAGCTAAGTAAAGAAAATGATAGTTTATTTACCATTAAGGAACTTACTTTACTCTCAACGTTCTCTCCGCCTCCCCTGGATAATTGACGTTGGCTAAGAGCTTACACTCTCTTCTAAGAGTACCGACTATTTTACTGGCCCTTTAAAATTTTACGCCTTTATTTTTTGGCGAGTAGCTCGGTTTAAGTGCCAAGAAAGTTTAAAAATTAGGCTGCGGTAACTAGCTAAGAGAGCTATAAATGTTTTACTTTTTTTTGTTCCAAAAACGTTTAATAAAGATAGGCTTAATAAGCCTTTAGCCCCCACTGGAAGAGCCTATGGACGACTAACAGGGGCCAACCCTGGTGGCTAAATGTCTTGGCTTTTTTAGCCGATTATAACTATAAAGTTTCCTTCTTTACAGTAAAAGCTTCCTAAAACCGTAGCCAACCAAATTTAAAGCGAAAACATTGACTCAAACGCTGTTATTCCGTATAGTTAGAATGCGGACTAGCGGGAGTTTGCTCTTTATCCCGCTAATGAGAGAGCTTATGCCTTAGGTTGCCGAAGCTTAATCAATATTTTATCGCTAGAGACTTTTTCGATGTCGTTTATTTCCTCAATTAACGCTCCCTCGGAGGATGCCCTCCAAAGCCTCTTGGCGCGGGCCTACTTACTGGAAGGCTATGAGATTAAAATCGTAAAAGCGGGAAGGGTAAATCTAACCTATTCTCTTTCCAAGGACGGCGCTGAAAGTTATATTTTACAAAAACTTAGCCCTTTTTTGGTTTACTCCCCGTTGAGAGCTGAAAATTGGTCACGGGTGGCCTTGACCTTGAAAGATTCTTCTGTGGGCTGCCCTCATATTATCCCCGATCAAAATCAATCGCTATTAAGTCAAGATCCTAAAGACGGTGCGTTTTGGCGGCTATCTTCTTTTTTACCAGGCCGCCCGCCCCTTAGCGACTCTCCCTTAGAGGCTCAGGCGGCCGGGGAGACCTTGGCCCGCGTCCATTTGCTCTTAAATAGGCCCAAACCAATGGATCTATTGCCTATCGAGGACCCCATTGATTTTGAACTCACCAATCAAAACCTTAGTCTTTCCTCTGATTTTGAGTTAATTAAAAATCGCTATCGAGGTCATCCTAACTTGCCTCAGCTCCTAAAACTAATCGAGAGGGGCCAACAAATGGCTGCCTGGCTCCCGACTAAGCCCCCGTTCGTTAGGATCTTTCGGGCTCGCGATTTGGTTATCCATAAGGATTGTAAGAGCGAAAATTTTCTTTTAGGGGCCGATAAGCCCTCCCTATTAGATTGGGACACCGCTGGTTACGGAGACCCCTTAATTGATTTGGGCGAACTATGTCGCTCTTTGGCCTTACAGCCCCAAAAACCATTTTTAAAAGTGGAGCTAGCCGCTGCGGTGGTTAACGGCTACCGCCGCCGAGGAGCCTTCACTGCCTTAGGGATAGAGCCCTCTGATTTTTCTTTGATTGCGGCTGCCTTAAGGGGCTTATGCCTTAACTTAGCTAGGAGGTATTTAATCGACTCTTTAGCCGAGGTCTATTTTAGGTGGGATGAAGAGCATTACCCCTCTCTATTTGAGCAAAACCTTTCTAGGGCTGAACATAACCTTGACTTGGTTGAAGAACTCTTAGAGCGGGAGATAGAGCTGATTAAAGCTTTGGGTAAAATTTAAAATTTATTTTATTGCTATTAATTAAGTCAAAATAAGTATTAATCTTAATTTTTTTATAAGGGAGGCTTTTATGTTTTCCATCTCAGCCGTAGTTTGCGCCACCGACCTTTCCGAGGGCTCCAATAAGGCTTTGCCTTTAGCCGCCCATATTGCCAATGGTTTTGGCTCTAAACTGATTGTGGCCCATATTATAGATTTGCCGGCCGTCACTCCCTATGGGGAGACTATGATTGACCCTCAAGAGCTTAGAGCTAGAGTTGATGAATCGACTAAGGCCCAGGTTAGCGATATTTTAAAATCCTTCGATGGGGTAGATTGGGAGCTTAATATCTCCATAGGCTATCCGGCCAAGGAGATTCAGCAAATCGTTAGCGATTCTAAGGCCAAGTTATTGGTGGCCGCCACTCACCCTAGAAGCGGACTTGAAAGGCTGTTATTAGGTTCTGTTACTAGAAAGCTAATGTTTTCCCTCTCCGTTCCTTTTTTAATCGTACCCGGGGGCCTCTCTCTTGATCGCTCATCATTGCGTGCGGTTCAATCTATACTGATTGCCTGTGACTTTTCCGATGATTCCGATACTGCCATTCAGTGGGGTTTCGCCTTCGCTAGGACCTTTAACGCTAAACTAACCTTAGCCACCGTTATCGAACAAACTCAGCTCGATCAGATCCTCGTGATGGATCCTCAAAAAGAGCAGGCCGTGGCTAATCGTTTGGTCGATAATTTAACGGCCAAACTTCAGCAAGCGGTCCCTGAAGATTTAAAGTCTCGAGCTAACGTTATGGTTTTGGCCGGCCACCCCCATGAAGAACTAAATAAATTCGCTATCCTTAACCATATAGATCTCATCGTCATGGGCGTACACGGTCGTGGTTTCATTGAAAATATTATGGTCGGCTCCACCACCGATCGCTTAGTTAGGTTAGGTCAATTTCCAGTTCTAGCTGTGCGGACCTAGGGTTCTTAATTTATTTTAGAGTCCGCTAGTCACCCTTAGAGACCGTTTAGCCTATTTTAAGTCAATCTAGCGGAGTAAAATTATTTCGTTTGTCATGGCACAATTTAAATGTCCTATCTTAGAGCCATTAAATCAGTTCTAACTAGCCAACTGAGGGGGGCCCCACCGTCTCAGTTGGAAAGATTTTTGGGTGAGTAACTTTTTTTGGCTCAAAAAATCTCATTTTTTGAGGGTCTCGTGGAATTCCAGATAATGGCCCAAATGCCTATTAAGCCCTAATGCTATCAAGCTCTTGGCAACGAGCACCTTCCTTAGCGGCAAACTGGCTAAAGCGTTATCGCGCTCGCTCTGGAACTTAATGTTTTTGAGGCTCAATGTGAAGCGTTGGTGACTGCTCTCAGAACCTAGAAGCTGAAGATGGCCTAAGGGTAGGTGATCATCTACGTTAGAAATAGGCGGATAGGCATATTGGCCTATGCGTTCACGAGCCGCTCTAACCTAGAAAGGTTAACTAATTGAAATTATTAACTTTTATATTTTGTTAGATGTTTTTTTTGCCGAAATAGAAGTGAAATAATAATAGACTATAATATTTGATATTATTGGGTTTAATAGTTATAATCGTAGTGAGTTTTGAAAAGGAGGAGCACCATGTTTTTTCGGCTGTCTAAGGTCAACAACAAGACATACCTATTAATTGTTGAAAATTATAGGTAAAATAAAAAAATTAAATAAAGAATTTTATATATAATTTTGGTTTATTTGATAAAGTTATTGAAAAAGGTATTATTGATGCGTTAATGTTATCTGGGGATAAATTTTCAAATAATGTTATCTGTTTAGCTGAGGCTCGCAACAATACTATAGAACCGTTAGTACATCATATAATTGATCGAAGCGCAAAAAGTCACCTTTATCAGTCCTTAAATTTGTAACAGGGCCTTATTACTAGTTAATTTTTTAGACTACTTTGCTTTTAAGGGGTTTTTGCGCTTCGATCATAATTGGACCAACCTTAATTTTTAAACGGATATGGGAAGATTTAAAAATAGATATAATTATTAATAGTATTTCAGAAGATAGGAATTTTGATCGAAACGCAAAAACCTCTGAAGGGCAAAATAGTCTAAAAAATTAACTAGTAATAATGATATGTTAATGATTTTAGGACAGATAAATGGGACTTTTTGCGCTTCGATCAATTTTGAATTTTCACCTGAAAGAGTTTTATTTGCAAGCGTTCTTCACAGGTTGATGGAGCCGGATAGCGATAGGGCCTTTATTAAGTGGCTTAAACAGTAAAACATAGACGGTTATCATGACCTACACCGCAGCATTGTCATCAAACGATGGAGTGGCTTAATCAACCGCTTAACAAAGCAGATTTCGATTCAGAAGCTATGGTTGAAGAACAAAGCCTACCTATAATAGAAGAACAAACTGCGCAACCACAAGAAAGCGTTCCTGAAAGCTCAGAAGCAACGAAAACTAATATCAGAAAAAAAAGTACAAGATACGTTAAAGATCTTTTAGAAGAACAAATTTATAAGGCAAGAGTAAAGTTATTCACACAATTAGAGAGTGTATTTTTTTATCCCACCAGTTGGTACTTTGAAGGGGAAGGTGGTGATGAGTTAGGCCACAGAGGTCACAGTAAAGACTATCGTCAAGATCTCAACCAAAGTGGGTTAGGCTTGGTTATTGATAATTTAGGCTTTCCGGTTGGCACTGAGATTTGGCCGGGTAACACGGCAGAAGTAACAATTTTAGACTCAATAGCGGAGAGGCTAATAGCCAAATTTGATCGAAGCGCAAAAACCTCTTAAAAGCAAAATAGTCTAACAAATTAACTAGTAATAATAGTATATTAAAAATTTAAGGCCCGATAAAGAGGACTTTTTGCGCTTCGATCAAATTTAGGATAGAGAAAGTATGCATTGTCGCTGATAGAGGGATGATAAGTAAAAATACAATAATGCATTTATAAAAATTAGGATGGTCATATATTCTTGGCGAAAAAATGAAAATGTGTACAGAAGTAAGCCAAGTTTTAAAAGATCAAGGACTACTTGAGTCGGTCAGAGAAGAAAGACAAAAAACTATAGATTCAGACCATCTACAAGTCAAACAAATATATGTTAACGATACTCGATATATAGTATATCTTAATGAAGAAGAAGTAAGAAAAGATAAAAAAGCTCGCAACTCAATAATTTCGTCATTAGAAAAGTCTATAAAACAATGGGATAAGTCACTTTTGGAAATAAATGTTATAAACATTATTTAAAATTAGAAGGTAGTTATTTTAAAATTGATATAGAAAAAGTTAGAGAAGATGAAATATACGATGGCTTATTTATCTTAACAACAAATTTACAAACCCAGGCTGCTGAAATAGCCGTTCAATTTAAATAAATTTTAACTATTGATACTATTTTTTTAGATAGTGAATCTTCTTTAAATTTTAAAACAGATTTTTATCATACAGATTAAAGCATAAGAGGTCATATATATAAATTTTTTGATATTATTATAAAAAAATATCTTATAGAAGCATTAAAAAAAGATAAACAAGATAATTAGGATTCTTTAGAGTGGGATGATATAATATATGATCTAAATCTTTTAACATATTGCAAAATTAAATAAAATGATAAAACTTATAATATTATATCAAAACCAAGGCTAGGAACAACTAGAGCGTTTAGAGCATTAGGAATGAAACTACCAGATACTATTAAATTACTATAGGAAAGTCGGTAACAATTCTTTGGCCATTTTCGTTTTTCCAAATTTCAGCTTAATACGCAACAACCTCTAATCGCAGAGTTTGCCGCAGGCCAATTTTGATTGATTTAATCAAAACTTTAATATTAGATTTCCAGGAGTCTAGTTTAGAAACTGGGGTACCAAGACGTTTAAATTTTCAGACGATTCAAGGTAAGGCGGCTGTGTTCATAGGCGTTCGTCGATGCTGTAAGTCAACTTACCTGTTCTAGGTTATTGAAAAGTTGTTGGCCGCTGGGATAGCTAAAGAAAACATTTTGTACTTAAATTTTTTTGACCATCGTCTCGGCCTTCTTTTAAATGGCAATCTTGGCTCGATCGCTGAAGCGTATTATTCTTTATTTACCGAGAAAAAAAACGCCGAAACCGTTTACTGTTTTTTTGACGAGATTCAAGTGGCCAAAGGTTGGGAACCGTTTGTCGAACGACTTATGAGGACGGAAAAATGCGAAGTGTTTCTGACGGGGTCGTCGTCTAAATTGCTCTCAAAGGAGCTAGCCTCTCAAATGCGTGAACGGTCTATCTTGGGAAATATTTCCGTTTTCTTTTAAAGAGTACCTCGACTGGAAGGGAATTGAAATCGATGGGCAACTTTCGACTAAAAGAAGGCTTTTCATTCAGAAGGCCTTTGACGAATATTGGGAATGGGGCACCTTTCCAGAGACAGTCGGCCTTGGGAGTTATTTAAGAATTAAGGCGCACCAGGAATATTTTCATTCAATTTTATATCACGATCTTATAGAGCGCTACGATATTTCGCGTCCAAAGTTGTTGATAGATTTAGCTACTTGGTTAATAAATAACGCCGCATCGCTTTATACTGTTAATAGTTTGACTGGTTATCTTAAGTCGCTGGAGCATAAGGTAAGTAAGAGTTCGGTAGCCGAGTTCTTGGATTGGTTTGAAGACGCTTATTTTTTGTTTACGACGGGCATTTTTGATTCGTCGCTTGCTCGCGATAGCGTAAATCCCAAAAAAATATACTGCATTGATCATGCCCTTATCTCTTCGGTGTTGTCCGGAATTTTGATAAATTCCGGTCATCGCCTGGAAAATCTAATATTGATCGTAGCGCAAAAACCCCTCAGCCTCTAAGACGGCAGAATTTATTTTTTAATCCTTT